>CAZBTT010000614.1:0-3191 GCA_964494295.1 uncultured Acidobacteriota bacterium | reverse complement strand
CGGACGCACGCCGCGATCGAAGCCGCTGAGTGTCTTGGCGAGCGCCGCCATGCCCGCACTCGTGATGAGATGACCGAGGTTGCCCTTGAGCGAGCCCGCGGGGACGCGATGGGAACCGAAGATCCGCGACGTGCTGCGGATCTCGACCGCGTCGCCCACACGCGTGCCGGTGGCGTGGCACTCGAGAAGCGAAATGTCGTTCGGCTCGAGGCCGGCGCACGCGTACGCCGCCTCCATCGCGCGGACCTGGCCTTCCTCGGAAGGGGCCAGAAGACCATGGCCTCGCCCGTCGTTCGAGAGGCCGATGCCGCGGATCACCCCGAGGATCCGGTCGGAATCGCGGACCGCGTCGCGCAATCGTTTGAGGGCCACGCAGCCCGCACCCTCGGCGGGAACCAGACCGTCCGCGTCCTTGTGGAACGGACGGCTCCGGCCCGAGGGCGAGAGGGCCTTGAGCGCGGTGAAGCCCATGTGGATGAAGAGATCGTCGGCGCGCGAGACCGCGGCCGCGAGCATGAGATCTGCGCGCTCATCGGTGAGGGCGTCGCACGCGAGCTTGATCGCGTATAGCGAGCTGGCGCAGGCGGCGTCCAGGGCGAACGCGCTGTCGATGAGGCCCAGGTTCAAGGCGCGGGCCGCGAGGAACGCCGGAAGTCCCGAGGAGAAGCGATTCCGCGCATCGATGCGGTCCGCCGGGCCCACGCCGCTCCAGACCTGCTCCGCGAAATGAGAAAGGCCTGACGACGGGAAGGAGAGGTTCGCGAGCACGAGGCCGGTCCGCGGGCGAAGGCGATCGGCGTCTTTGACGCCCTGCATGGCTTCGCGTGTGGTGTGGAAGACGAGCTTGAAGAGTGGGTCGAGGCCGTGGATCTGGGCCGCGGGGAGCGCGAAGCCCGAGGGATCGAAGCGGTCTTCGAAGCCGCGCACGTAGCCGCCGCGAAGGGAACTGACGCGGTCGAGAGTGGGCCCGCCCGCGCGCGCGACGAGTTGCTCCGGATCGACGCGCCAGCGCCGTTCGGGCACGGTGCTCAGCAGATCCTGGCCCGCGAGGACGCGGTTGAACAACTCCTCGGCGCTGAAAGCGCCCGGAAGCGCGTACGACTGAGCGACGATCGCGATCGGTTCGAAACGTTTCAAGCGCAGCCTCGGGATGTTTCGAACTACGACTTGGGGGCGGTATCCACCATGTGCATTTCGATGCCACGCAATTCGCACAGCAGGCGGCCGTCCTCGGTGCGCACGATGGCGTCTGAGACCGTCTTGAGCTCCGACACCGAACGCGACCGGATGGAGCAGTGCAGCGGGCCACTCGCCGGTTCGTCGAGATGAATGGTGAGCGATTCCATGCCTGTGGGCAGCGACGTCTTACCGACGGCGCGCATGCCCATCAGAATCGCCATCTGCAGGCCGCCGTCGATCGCCGCAGGATCCGTTGCGAACGGTCCGCCGATCCAGCCGATGTCGCGGGTGGAAGCCACGAGAGCCGAACCGCCCTGCGGTCCCACCGAGCGCACGCCCTTGAGGACCTGGAAATCGGGGCCGTGGAACAACACGGGGCCGTAGACCTCGTCGGTTGCCCACGGCGTTCCCGTCTTCGGCGCCTCGAACTCCTGAGGCGACGCGTGGGGCGAGGAGCGATCGGTCATCTCGGCCATCGCGCGATAGTGCGCGGGGCCGCCGGGCGAGCGCAGTTCGCACGCGAGACGCGCGCCCGAACCATTCGACACCTGTTCGCACGAGATTTCGAGCCTGGTTCCGCGACCCTCGAAGTCGGCGATGCGGATGCCCTTCAAGACCTTGAGGTCCTTGATCGCGGAAAGACGGAGGTCGGGGCGCGTGCTTCGAGCGATCCTCGCGAAGGCCTCGAGGGCGAGGGCGACCGGGAACACGGGAACGCCTTTGACCGCGTGGGACGCGAGGTGTGGGGAGGTGCGCGACGAGATCACGATGTCGCCCATCACTTTGCGAGCCGAACCGTGTCCGAGCAGGACAGAGGTGTCCGGACGTCCTCCGACCACGACGGAGACCGGGGCCTGAGGATCGGTGATGGCCTCGACGAAGAGGCGGGCGCCGTCCGCGACCGGGATGAGGGCCACGCCCCGTTCGAGGAACACCGTGCGAAGCGAAGGCGTTACCATGCCCCCGTCCCACGGGCCCCAGTGGAGCACGCGGACCGCCGCGTTCTTGCGCTGCTTCGCCTCGAACTGCGCGACCGACTCGAGGGTCTCGTTCGCCATCGCGTAGTCGGCCTGGCCGGGATTGCCGACGCGTCCCGCGACCGACCCGAAGAAACACAGAACCTTGAGATCGTCGGCGCGCGTCGCGTCGAGGAGGTTGCTGAGGCCCGCGACCTTGGTGTCGAACACCGAGTTGAACTGCGCGTCGGTTTTCTCCGCGATCCGCTTGTCGGCGAGAACGCCCGCGGCGTGCACGATGCCGTCGATGCGCTTGAAGTGCCCGCGGACCGAGTGGACGGCCATGCCGACATCACCCTTGTCCTTGAGGTCGCAGGGAAGATACAGAGCTTCCGAGCCGGTGGCGCGAATCGCATCGAGGGTCGTGCGTGTTTCCCGCGCGGCCGCGGTGGCCGAAGCCGCCTGCTTCGCTTCGGGCGGGGTGGGCGTCCGTCCGAGAGCCCGCTCGGCCGCGATGTACGCCGCCTGCAGTTCACTTTCGGTGGTCTTGCCTTCGGCCCAGGCCGGTGCGAAGTCGGAATCGGTCCGGCCGAGAATCGCGAACCGGTACTTACCGGTCTTCGCGAGGGCTTCGAGGCACGAGGCGGTGACGCCCCGCGCTCCCCCGGAAACGATCAGGACCGAACCCTCATCGAGCTTCGCGGTGGTCACGCCGGGTGCGCTCTGCGGACCATCCTCGAAGCGCAGCGACGTTCGATTTCCCGAGGCGTCGATCGAGACATCGAGATCCGTCCCGCCTTCGAGGATCTCCGCGGCCACCGACTCCGCCACCCGATCGGCGTCCACGCGGCCCCGCGCGACCTTGATAAAACGGCCCGTGACTTCGGGGAGTTCGAGCGCCATTGTTCGGATGAGCCCGGGGATGCCGCCGAGCCAGTAGGAGTGCGAGGACGAACCCGACAGATCGGCGACGGCGCAGACAGGACCAGGAATTCCCCCCGCGACCGCGCCCCCGCGCGCCCCCCGGGACGCCCCCTTCCGTCTGCCGAGCCCGCC
>CAZBTT010000613.1:0-3201 GCA_964494295.1 uncultured Acidobacteriota bacterium | reverse complement strand
GGGCCACCGAACGTGCGAGGCCGGCGATGGCGCCGTTCGTAACCGGAGTGAGCGCCGGCCTCGCCACCATCCTGCGGACGTCTCGTGCGGTCGCGCCGATCGCCATGCGCACGCCAATCTCGCGAGTGCGGGCGGCCGCCGCGTAGGACGCCACCGAATAGACGCCCGCCGAAGCCAGGAACAGCGCGAACAGGGAGAAGACAAGAAGCGCCACGGTGGTAATGCGGCGCTGGAGACCCTGGCTCGCGAACGCCTGCTCGACCGTCTGCACCTGGTAGATGGGCTGAGCAGGATCGACCTGTTTCACCGCTTCGCGGACCGAGGGGACCAGGATCAGAGGATCACCGGTTGAGCGAACCACCGTCATGAGCTGATTCGAGAAACCCACCTGCGCGAGGCTCACGAAGATCTCGGGCGCTTCCGGCCGATCGAGTCCCCGGTTCTTCATCGACGCGACCACTCCCACCACTTCCGCGAGGGGGCCCTCGCCCTTCTTGCCGAAGCGGAGTTGCTGTCCGATCGCGCTGCCATTGGGGAAATAGCGTTTCGCGGCGAACTCGTTCAGAACCGCGACCGCAGGCGCGCCCTGAATGTCGGCCCGGGTCAGGCCTCGTCCGCTCACGAGCGGGATGCCCATGGCCGCGAAGTAGTTGGGCGAGACCGCGGTGAAGAACGCGTTCTTGAGCGCGCCCTCTTCCGCCACTTCCCGGCCTTCGATCAGGAACGACATGGTCGAGAAGTAGGAGGGCGGCGTCTGGGTCGCGAGCGCCACGCTCTTCACCCCCGGGACCGACGCAAGGTTCGTCTCGACGGTCTCGAAGAACCGCTGGAAGGCCGCGGGGTCGGAGTAGCGCTCGGTGGGGAGCGTGGTCCGAAACCCCAGGACCTCTGTGGCGGCGACGCCGGGGTCGACCGACTGCAACTGCATCAGGCTTCGCACGAGCAGACCGCTGCACGCGACAAGAAGGGCCGCGAAGGCCATCTGGAATCCGACGAACCAGCGATGCGCGCGTAGCCGACGGCCGCCGCCCGTCGACGTGGCGCCCTCTGCACGAAGCGCCGACTGAGTGTCGCGGCGGAGCGTGTAGAGCGCCGGAGCGAGACCGAACAGAAAGCCCGAGATCAGGGAGACGAGAAGCGTCACGCTGAGCACCCGTAGCGAAAGCGAGATCTCGCCCGGGATCGGCATGGTCACGTGCGAGAGTGCGTACTGAAGCGCGCTCACGCCCTGGGTGGCGAGCAGCGTCCCGAAGATCGCTCCGAGGAGCGCATGGAGAGTGCTCTCGCAGACGAGCTGCCGGAGGATCTGACCGCGCCTCGCCCCAAGGGTCACCCGCATCGCCATCTCCCGGCTGCGTTCCATGGCCCGTGCGAGCAGCAGGCTCGCGACGTTCACGCAGGCGATGGCGAGGACAAACAAAGCGGCGAAGAATAGGACTGCCGCCACCGGCCGCATCATGCCGACATTGATATCGACGAACGAGCGCGCCTCCATCCGCCACTTCTCGTACTCGGGCTGGGAAGAGCGGAACTGCGTGTCGGTCCGCGCCGCGATGAGCTGGAGTTCGGCGTTCACGTCG
This sequence comes from uncultured Acidobacteriota bacterium, assembly GCA_964494295.1. Classification (GTDB taxonomy): domain Bacteria; phylum Acidobacteriota; class Vicinamibacteria; order Fen-336; family JAGNNV01; genus JAGNNV01. The sequence continues at coordinate 1,621 of CAZBTT010000613.1, read as the reverse complement.
TCGATCGCCTTTCCCGGCGCGATGCGTCCGAGCACCTGGAACTGTCTTCGACCCCGCGGATACGCGTCCGGCCCGACCGGCATGGTGAGCCAGAGGTCGGTCCCGTAGATCAGGGTCCGGCGGGGCAGGACTCCGACGAGCGTGTAGACCTCGCCATTCACAATGAGGGACGAGCCGACGCGATTCGGATCCGCGCCCATGCGATTCGTCCAGAAACGGTGGCTGACCAGCGCGACCTTCCGGCCCGCCTTCACCTCGTCGTCCGTGAAACCGCGGCCGAGCGCGGCCTGGACGCCGAGGGTCGGCAAAGCGTCGCCCCACCAGAAAGCGCTGAAGGCGTTCTCTGTGGCGCCGCCCTCGGAGATCTGCCGGTTGCCCATGTCCCAGGCCACGATGTCGGTGAGCGTCCGGCTGCCTTCGCGCAGATCGACGTACTCGGCGGGGGAGAGGTTCTCCCAGAACGTCACGTCTTGCTGGATCTTCGGAAACGCGCTGCCCACGCCCACCAGTCGGTCGGGCTCCGGGAAGGGGAACGGACTCAGCACCACTCCATCGATGACGCTGAAGATCACGGTGGTGGTCGCGATGCCGAGGGCCAGGGTCGCCACGATGGTGGCGGCGAGCCGCTTGTTGCGCGCGACGGAGCGCCAGGCGAAGCGGAGATCGTGAAGGAAGGAAGTCATTTTCGTATCGCCCTCGTGGAGATTGGGATGGGCCCGTTGCCAGGCGTTGTCTTCGATATGCCGCCTTCGCAGGTTCGCGGGCGTCGAGCGGAGGACCTGCCGCCAGTACCAGAGCCACGCCTGCCCGTCGCCGCGGGCGTGACGTCGCTCGAACTCTTCTTGGAGATCGCCGCGCATGCAGTCAATGTCGGACTCAGGGGCGGTCAACTCCAGAAGGCGGAGAGCGAAGCGGGGAGGTGTGGTCCGTTGATCCTTCATGACCGCGCGCCCCGGCCCAGTGCGAGGCCGTCCCATAGCCGATCGAACGTCTTGCGGCTCGCCTCGAGCGAGCGAGAACCGGCGGCGGTCAGCTTGTAGTGCCGCCTCGCCCGACCTCCGCGAACCGGGGAGGCCTCGCCCTGATACGACGTCACCCAGCCGCGTGTCTCCAGGCGTTCGAGCGTGGCGTAGATCGCGCCAAGCGCCGGCTCGTCGCCCGTGCACTGCTCGATCTCGCGCAGGATGGTGACGCCGTAGCCCTCATCGCCCAGTCTCGCCACCGAGAGAAGCACGATTTCTTCGAAGGGTCCCGGCCGTTCGCTCTTCGCCATGGCCAATACTCATACAAAACTAGAAGAAATAGCAAGTGGCTAGGATCCGTGGAATGAGCGAACCAGTCAAGGAGTTGAATCTCTGGAAGAAGCAGCTCGGCGTCATTCCGCGCTCCGTCTGGGAAGCGGTCGACATCGAGACGCTCATCCTGGCTGACAACGGTCTCGAGTCGATCTCCGCCGACATCGCTCGCTTGAAGAGACTTCGCACGCTGGACCTCGGGCACAACCGCATCACGTCGATACCCGACGAGATGGGCGATCTGGTTTCGCTGGATCGATTCCTCTACCTGCACGACAATCGGTTGACCGAACTGCCCGCGAGCCTCGCGCCACTGTCGCGTCCCC
>CAZBTT010000612.1:0-3201 GCA_964494295.1 uncultured Acidobacteriota bacterium | reverse complement strand
ATCTCATCCTCGATCTCGGGCGGATCGAGTCCATCGACTTCACCGGCGTGCATCTCCTTCAGCAGATCGAGGGCCGGATCCAGGAGCGGGGCGGCCGGCTGCTCTACAGCTCCCTGCCGCGCGCCCTGCCCTCGGGAATCGCCGGCCGCGACTACTTCGCCAACGTCGGCCTCGTTTCGAGTTCGCGCAGCAAGCGCATCTTCTCCCAGCTCACCGACGCGCTCGAGTGGGCGGAGGACGCGATACTGGAGTCCGAGGGTCAGCATGAGGAAGCGGAAGAGACGCTCCTGAATCTGAGCGATATCGATTTCCTCAAAGGGCGCAAAGCCGAAACCATGCAACAACTCGAGGGGATGGCGCAGACGCGTCACTACGACGCGGGCGAGACGATCTTCCGCCAGGGAGACCAGGGCGACGAGTTGTTCCTCGTGAGGCGGGGACGCATCCGCATCTCCTTCCTCGCGGGCGGAGGCGAAGACCCGTTCCACGTGGCCACCTTTGGACGCGGCGACTTCTTCGGCGACATGGCCTTCCTCGATTCGGGAATTCGCTCCGCGAGTGCGGTGGCCGAGACGCCGACCGACGTCTTCGCGATCACCCGCGGCAGTTTCGACCGCCTGGCCGACGAACACCCGCGTCTGGGGCAGCAGTTCCTCGGGGGCCTCGCCCGCGCCCTGGCGCTTCGCCTGCGACTGGCGGATGGGGAGATCCATGCGCTTGAAAACGCGTAGCCTCCTTCAGCCGCGCGTCGGCGCGGTCCTCGCTCTTGTCTACGCGGCCCATCGCGGCGACACCGAGGCGGTCCACGATTTCCGCGTGGCCTCCCGCTCCTTGCGGGCCGCGCTGCGGACGCTGGCCCGGCGCCGTGAAGGGCGGCTGGTGCGCGCGGCGCGCCAGGCTCTGCGGATCGCCACGCAGTCCCTCGCGGGGGCGCGCGACCGCGACGTCGGTCGCCAGTTGCTCATGAAGCGAGCCGCGGCGACGCCCGAGGAAAAGGCCTTCCGGCGCCGTGTCGTGGGTCTCTCCGAGAGCGATCGCCGCGTGGCCCTGGCGAAATGCGTGGCCGGCTGGCCGAAGAATCTCGATCTCCTCCTGATCCGGCTCCTCCGCCGCCGGGAGACATCGGTGGCCACGGTGATCCGACGCTCGCGCGCCGAGGCGTGGAGTCAAAGGCGCCGCGCGATCGATCTCCTGCAATCGCTCGGAAGGAAATACGACGCGATCGCCCTCCACGATCTGCGCCGCCGCGTCCGCAGCCTGCGCTACGCGATCGAGGTCCTGGCGGAGGTGGACTCGAGCGCGTCGGCCCGGGTCATCAAATTGAAGCCGCTGCAGAGCGCGCTCGGCGACATCCAGGACCGCATCGTCTTGTCGAGCTGGCTCGCCGCCCGCGCGTCACGATTCCGAAGGAGCGATCCCCGGCTCGCCTCTGCCCTTCGCCGCGAGTCCGCGCGGTTCAAGACTCAGTCCAGGCAGGCCCACGCCGGCTTCCTCCGGGTCAAACCGGTTCGCGTCCTGGAAGGCCTCGCCTTGCACGTGGACCCGCATGCCGAGGCGCCGGCGAAGGCGCATGGACGCCACCCGTCCGCCCGCATGGCAAGTCCGAAACGGCGTCAGTGAATCAGGCCGTCGATCGCATCCACGACGAGCAGCGTGCCGATGGCGAGCTTGACGAGATCCCCATCCACGACCACGTACTTGTGGCCTGACGGCGGAGGGGTCAGACGCACCACGAGTTCGGCCGGAGCGTCGATGTAGATCACGTCGGGAGGGAGACGCTGGCCCACCACGTAGCGCTTCTTGGCCTGGCCGGGGGGGAGGCACCCGTTGTTCTTCTTCGCGAGCCCGGGAGGGCAGTTGCCCCGCCCGTACCTGGACACGAAGTAGTCGCGGGCCGCGGAGCGGTCCTTGTCGGCAAACACCACGGTGACGTGAGCATCGTTGCCGTTGCCTTTCGCCGCGCCCTTGTTCTTGGCTTTGCCCTGGGCTTTGCTTTGGCCCTTGCCCTGTCCAGCCTTCTCGGGTTTGTCCGCGAATACGGCGCCCGCGGTGCAAAGGCTCAAAACGACGGTGAGTATGGTGAGTTTCTTCATATGGATCTCCTCGCGGACGTGGCATCACGCCGAATCGAGGCTAGATCAAGACCTCATACCCGTCTGTGCGATAGCGGTCACAGCCGGCTTCGGCGGCCGAAAGTCCCTACGGTGCGTTCGGGCGCTCGATGCGCGACGAATGGGACGCGACCATGCGCCAGGAGCCATCGCGGCGGGTCCACACCCGGGTGAATCGGAAACGGCCGCTGAAGGGCTGGCCGTTGTTCACGCCCGACTGGACCGATGTTCCCGTCACGACGCCGGTCTCGCCATAGATCCGCGTCCGCACGTCTTCGTTGCGGATCGCCTGGTTGGCGCGGGAGCGAGTCGAGAGTTCCTCGAGGTATTCGACCTTCGTCTGCACCCGACCGTCGGAGTGGGTCAGCAGCCAGTCGTCAACCAGGAGCTTGTCCAGGCCGGCGACATCCGGTTTGAGGCGAAGCTCGTTCCAGGTCGCGTCGATCGCCGCGAGTTCGCGAATCGCGGCCGCATCATTCGCGTGAGCCGGGGCGGCGGAGAGGAAGAGGATGAGGGCGAGGTTTTTCGACATCGGGGTCTTCTCCAGATCAATGACGGCGCTTCAGGATGCGCATGGCCGCGCAGGCGGCTCCAAAGCCGTTGTCGATATTCACCACGGCCACTCCGGCGGCGCAGCTTGCGAGGGAGGCGGCGAGCGCGGTCTCGCCTCCGCGGACAGCACCGTAGCCAACCGACGTGGGCACCGCGATCACTGGCGCGCGCACCAGGCCGCCTACCACGCTCACGAGGGCCGCATCCATTCCCGCCACCGCGATCACCACTTCATGCGCGCGGATGGCGTCGATGCGCGAGAGCAGACGATGCAGGCCGGCGACGCCCACATCGTTGAACTCCGCGACGCCCTCACCGTAGTACTCGAGCGTGCGCGCGGCTTCGCGCGCTACCCGGAGATCGGAGGTCCCCGCGCAGACGATAGCCACACGGGCCGTGTCGCCCGGCGGCAGGGCGACCCCCGCCCGCGCGGTCGCGGACAGCGGGTCGTAGTCGAGAAGGGCGCGGACCTTTTCGTCCAAGGCGGCGAATCGCGCCTCGTCGAGCCGCGTCAGCAACATCCTTCGACCCGCGTCCG
>CAZBTT010000611.1:0-3202 GCA_964494295.1 uncultured Acidobacteriota bacterium | reverse complement strand
TCACGGTGAGGATCCCCGTCGACAAGATCCGCGACGTCATCGGACCCGGCGGCAAGATGATCCGCTCCATCACCGAGCGGACGGGCTGCAAGATCGAGATCGAGGATGACGGTCGCGTGCTCATCGCGTCGACCGACCTGCAGGCCGCTCAGCAGGCCGTGGCGATCATCGAGGAACTTACCGCGAGCGTCGAGCTCGGCAAGACATACATGGGCAAGGTCGTCCGGATCGTCGACTTCGGCGCGTTCGTCGAGATCATGCCCGGCACCGACGGTCTGCTCCACGTCTCCGAGATCGCGCACGAGCGCGTCAACGAAGTTCGCGACGTTCTCGCGGAAGGCGACACCGTCATGGTGAAGGTCCTGACCATCGACCCGATGGGCAAGGTCCGTCTCTCGAAGAAGGCGCTTCTGCCCTTGCCCGAGGGTATGGTGGCGCCGCCCGAGGGGAGCAGCGACCGTCCTCCGCGCCGCGAAGGCGGCGGTGACCGCGATCGGGGCCGTGGTGGCGATCGTCCGCGGGGTGGCGGCGGTGGTGGCCGCGGTGGCGGTTTCGGTGGAAACCGCGGAGGGCGCTAACCTGCTGGAGTGAAAAACACTCCCTGGCGTCAACGAGGCGATCTTCGGATCGCCTCGTTCTTTTTGGTGGGCTCTCTGGCGGTGCTCGGCAGCGTCTTCGCGCTCCACGCGAAACGCGCCGAAGGGGCGGAGGCTTATACGGTTCGCGTGACCGTCGGGGCTTCGGGGTTCGAGCCGAAGAGGATCACGGTTCCCCTCGGAGTCGTGCACTTTGTGGTGACCGCTCGCGAAGGCGACCATTGCTTCGCGATCCCGTCGCTCGATGTCGAGAAGCGGGTGCGGGCCGGCCGGCCCCTCGAAGTGGACGTCACGTTCGATCGGGCGGGCGAGTTCCCCTTCCTGTGCTGCGTCGAGGGATCCGGCACCGCCGAGGTCGGCGTGATCGTGGTCGCGTCCGGGAAGTAGAAGGCCTACTCCAGGCGCACGGTGTAGGCCATTCGCCGGCACCAGGCGTCGAGCCGATCGAAGGCATCCGCCCGCGCCTCGCAGGAGAGGGTCAGACCCATTCCGTTCTTGACCGTGATCCAGCGCCGGATCCGGGTCGAAGTGAGCGCCGTTCCGCTCCTCATGTAGTCGACATAACCGGCCGCGCGGTCGACGCCCTCGAGTGCCAACCACGGGTGATGCTCGAGGAGGGCCACCGTATCGGACGCGCGGGCCTTCACGAGTTTGCTGAAGGCCTCGAGATCGCCAGGGGGGGGAACGGGTTCGCGGGAGACGGTCACGAATCCATGGATCGTCGAGGCGCCCTTCTCCACGAAGAGGGGCAGGGACTTGAACTGCATCGTCGCGTTGGTGGAACTCGAGAGACGGCTCCCCCGAGCCCAGGTCGGAGGAACGCGGGCGACGAGGCCCGCGAACCTCTCCTCCGGCCACTGGGTCGGGTCCTCGACGCGAAGGGAGGCCAGAAGGACGTCGATGCGCGACGAATAGCGCTTCATGGCCGCGTCCGAACCCCGCACCCACGCGCCGAAGAATCGGCCGGTGCCCGCAGGGGCGATCTGGAGCCGCGAACTGACACCGCTCGAGTCCTTGAACCTCCAGGTCGACGAGTTCGAGGGACCGGGGCTCGCCACGACGTCGGAGGCTCCGGCCAGATAGGCCTGCGCGACCGCGTCTGGGGAGGCGGCGGCCACCGGGGAGATCAGGGTGGCGGAGAGGGCCACCGCGTCCCCCTCGATCTTGGGCGCGGTCAGGTACCGGTATCGCACGCCCGACTGCTCCGCGAAACCGACGCTCCAGCGCGGGGCGTGGGTGAAGGAGACATTCGACTCGTCGTCGAGGAAGGAGAGGAGCGGATCCTGGGGCGCACAGCCTGTGGCCGCGAGCAAGAGCGCCAGGAACAACACCCGCGCGCGGGGGCCGGCGTTTCGTGAGCGGCTTGCTTTCATCTCACTCCACTCGATAGTTGGGCGATTCCTTGGTGATCACGACGTCGTGCACATGACTTTCCTTGAGGCCGGCCACGGAGAGTTTGGTGAACCGGGTTTTCGTCTGAAGTTCGCGGATCGACTTCACGCCGCAATATCCCATGCCCGCGCGCACTCCGCCGACTAGCTGCTGGACGATAGTGGAGAGAAGCCCCCGGTAGGGAACGATGCCCTCGACTCCTTCAGGCACGAGTTTTTGTGGAGTGCTCTCGCTCTGGAAGTAGCGATCCTTCGATCCGTCCTTCATGGCGCCGAGCGATCCCATCCCCCGGTAGGTCTTGAAGCTGCGTCCCTGACGCAGGATTACCTCGCCCGGGCTTTCCTCGGCGCCCGCGAAGAGGGAACCGATCATCACGGAGTCCGCGCCCACGGCCAGGGCCTTGGTGATATCGCCCGAGAACTTGATGCCGCCATCCGCGATCACGGGCACCCCTGCCTGGGCGCAGGCTTCAAGCGCCTCCGCGATGGCGGTGACCTGGGGCATTCCCGCCCCGGAGACGATGCGCGTCGTGCAGATGGATCCTGGTCCCATACCAACCTTCACCGCAGAGACGCCCGCCGAGACCAGATCCTTGGCGCCTTCGCGAGTACCTACGTTGCCGGCCACGAGTTCGAGATCGGGGAAGGCGTTTTTGACCTTCCCGACCATCTCGATGACGGCCTTCGTGTGCCCATGGGCGGTGTCGATGGCGACGACGTCCACCTTCGCGTCGACCAGCGCCCGGACGCGGTCTAGCGTATCTGCGGCGATGCCCACCGCGCCTCCGACCCGAAGCCGGCCCGCGGAGTCCTTGCAGGCGTTTGGATACTTGATCCGCTTCTGGATGTCCTTCACCGTGATGAGACCGCGAAGGTTGTTCGCCTCGTCCACCACCAGGACCTTCTCGACCTTGTGTCTGTGGAGGAGTTCCTTCGCCTCTTCCAGAGTGGCGCCCACGCGGACAGTGATGAGGGGGTCGCGAGTCATGAGTTCGGCGACGCGCAGCGTGGTGCGGGTTTCGAATCGCAGGTCGCGATTGGTCAGGATGCCCACGAGTTTGCCGTGATCGGTCACCGGAACGCCGCTGATCCGGAACTTGGCCATCAGGGCCAGCGCGTCCGACACCGGGGCTTCGGGCGAGACCGTCACCGGGTCGACGATCATCCCGGCTTCGGACCGCTTCACCTTGTCGATCTCCGCGGCTTGCACGTCAA
>CAZBTT010000610.1:0-3205 GCA_964494295.1 uncultured Acidobacteriota bacterium | reverse complement strand
GGCGGGCCCTCGGCCTGGATCGCTCTCGGGACGCCGGGCCTCGGCGGGCTTCCCGGCGTTGTCCGGATGAGAGCGTTGTGGGACCGGCAGATGTACCGGCTGGACGGCATTCCGCGCAGCGAAGCGACGGAGGAGACGCGCCGTCGGGGTTCGATCGAGTGGAGTCACTGGCTCACTTCAAGGTCGCGGGTCGCGTTCGGTTTCGCGATGGATCGGTTCGGCGATCGATTCACGTATGGGTCGATCAACGGGGGACTGGAGTTCCGCCTCTTCGGGGATCGGCTCGCCATCGCCGGGAACGGGGGAGTCTTTCGGGGTTCGGGTGACGCGCCAGGCTTTGCCGACGCCGGTGGCGCCATCTCCTTCCGCAGCAGCGTCGCGGAGAAGCGGTTCACTTTCTCAGCCCGACTCGACGGCCGGCGCGCCTCGGCGCAGGCCCCGAGAGCGCTGTACCCGGGTGCGGGAAAGGGGCCCGGCCGTCCCTTCCTCCTTCGTTCGGTTCGCCTGGTGGACCAGGGTGAACTCATTGGTGAGGTCTTTGGCCGCGGCCTCGGACATGGCACCGTGGAGATGGAAATGAGCCTTGCGAAGATCGACGCGAAGGTCGCGACGGCGCGCCTGGGTCTCGCTGTCTTCACCGACTGGGCGAAGCCATGGGATACGAGCCGCGGTCCGGGAGCGGGCCCTTCGGTCTTCGCCATCGGCGCGGGCGGGCGGTTGCGCGTGGGCGCGTTGGCGCTTCGCGTCGACGCGGCGAAACGCCCCGGGCGGTCCGGGATCCTCATTTCCGCCGGCGTGATCCCGACCTGGCCGCGCTGAGGCGACTCAAACCGCTCCGCTTATCCTTGAAACGTCTGGAACAGGGAAAGCAGAAGACATGACCTCCATCGTCGTGCGAAAAGCGGAAGCGAGGGGCCACGCCAATCACGGCTGGCTCGATACCCACCACACTTTCTCCTTCGCCGGCTATTACGACCCTCGCCACGTGGGCTTCAGGTCGCTGCTCGTGATCAATGAGGACCGGGTAAGCCCGGGCAAGGGGTTTGGCACGCACCCCCACGCCGACATGGAGATCATCTCGTACGTGGTCTCGGGCGCTCTCGAGCATCAGGACTCCCTCGGCACCCGTGCCACCATGAAGGCCGGCGACGTTCAGCGGATCAGCGCGGGCCGCGGTGTCCGCCACAGCGAGTACAACGCCTCGACGACCGAGCCCGTCCACTTCCTCCAGATCTGGATCGAGCCCGATGCCCTCGGGGTCACGCCCGACTACACCGAGAAGTCGTTCGCCGGCATCGAGGCCGGCGCCCTTCAACTCATCGCTTCGAAGGGCGGGCGGGTCCAGTCGATTCCGATCCACCAGGACGCCGATGTCTACGTGGCGAAACTCCCGCAGGGGCGCGGCATCGACCATGCGCTCGCTCCCTCACGGGCGGGCTGGGCCCAGGTCATCGCCGGGGAACTGCTCGTGAACGGCGAGAAACTCGGGCCCGGCGATGGCGCCTCGATCAGCGACACGCCCCGGCTGAAATTCACCGCGGCCAAGGACGCCCACTTCCTCTTCTTCGATCTCGCCTGAATGCGAGTCGCGAGCGGGCCTTCGCCGACCGGGGCCGCCGCAGTACGATGAGAGCCGTGGCGAGAGCGAAGACTGACGCGGCGCGCGCACAAACGGTTCTTGACGGCATCGTGGACTTCACGTTGAAGCTCCCCGAGGTCGTGGAGTCCACGTCCTATGGAAAGCCCGCCCTCAAGCGAGGAGAGAAACTCATCTTCGCCCGAAGGGACGAGGACACGCTGTCCCTGACCTGCAGTTTCGAGGAGCGCGCGGTCCTGCTCGAGGAGCACCCCGGGACGTTCTTCATCACCGATCACTACCTCAACTGGCCGGCAGTGGTGGTGCGTCTTCCGGGCGCCGAGAAGAAAGTCCTGCAGGAGGCCGTCATGGCCTCGTGGGAGAGAGCGGGCGCCCTGGCTTCGAAGCGGCGAAAGAAACCCGGGGCCGCGTCGCGCGCCCGCCGCACTTAAGCTCGCACCTTCCCCCTTCCCTTACGCCCCGAACCACATCAGAGGATCCCCTTGACTCAAGCCAAAGCCTTCGCCGCCTTCGACAAGACGTCCCCCCTCGGCCCCTTCACGTTCGAGCGCCGCGAGCCTCTCGCCCGCGACGTTCAGTTCGATGTTCTTTTCTGCGGGGTCTGCCACTCGGATCTGCACACCGCGAAGAGCGAATGGCCGGGAACCACCTATCCGTGCGTGCCGGGTCACGAGATCGTGGGCCGGGTCACGAAGGTCGGGGCCGAGGTGAAGAAGTTCAAGGTCGGCGATGCTGTCGCGGTGGGCTGTCTGGTCGATTCCTGCCGCTCCTGTTCGAGCTGCAAGGAGGGTCTCGAGCAGTATTGCCAGGGCGGTTTTGAGATGACCTACAACAGCCCGGACAAACATATGCCCGGGAAGCAGACCTACGGCGGCTACTCGACTCAGATGGTGGTGGACGAAGACTTCTGTCTCCTTGTTCCGGCCAATCTCGACCTCGCCGCCGTCGCTCCGCTGCTCTGCGCCGGAATCACCACCTACTCTCCGCTGCGCCACTGGGGCGTGACCAAAGGCAAGAAGGTGGGCATCGTCGGCCTCGGCGGCCTCGGCCACATGGGTCTCAAGTTCGCTCACGCGTTCGGCGCGACCACCGTTCTCTTCACCACCTCGGCCGGGAAGGCCGAGGATGCGAAACGCCTCGGCGCCGACGAGGTCGTGATCTCGAAGGACACGGACGCCATGATGAAACATGCGGGCTCGTTCGACGTCATCCTCAACACCGTCTCCGCCTCCCACAACCTCGACGCCTTCAGCATGCTTCTGAAGCGGGATGGAACCCTGGTCCTGGTCGGCGTTCCCGAAGTGTCGCATCCGTCCCCGAATGTCGGGATTCTGATCTTCGGCCGTCGCAGCATCGCCGGTTCGCTGATCGGAGGCCTCAAGGAGACGCAGGAGATGCTCGACTTCTGCGGCAAGCACAACATCGTCTCCGACATCGAGAAGATCCCGATGCAGGGGATCAACGAGGCCTACGCCCGGATGCTCAGAAGCGACGTGAAGTACCGCTTCGTGATCGACATGGCCTCCCTCAGGGGCTAAGTGTCCTGATCTGAGCCACTTGGACCATTAAGGGGCCGCGGCGCGCGCCGCGGCCTTTTTTTCGTTGATT
>CAZBTT010000609.1:0-3205 GCA_964494295.1 uncultured Acidobacteriota bacterium | reverse complement strand
AAGGCAGGCCCGACACCATGAGCACACTCACGTTCCAGATCTTTCGCGGCGACACCACGGGAGGGCAGATGGAGGAGCACCAGGCCGAGGTGGCCGAGGGCATGGTCGTCCTCGATGCGCTTCACCAGATCCAGGCGAAAGAGTCGCCGGACCTGGCTTTGCGCTGGAACTGCAAGGCGGGGAAGTGCGGCTCCTGCGCGGCCGAGATCAACGGCAAGCCCCGGTTGATGTGCATGACCCGCCTGAACGAACTACCGACCGACAAGCCGATCACCGTGGAGCCGATGACGACGTTCCCGCTGCTCAAGGATCTCGTGACCGACGTCTCCTGGAACTACGACGTCAAGCGGAAGATCAAGAAGCTCAAGACAAGGGCCCCTGACGCCCCCGACGGCACCTGGCGAACCGAGCAGAAGGACGTCGATCGCGTGCAGGAGTTTCGCAAGTGCATCGAGTGCTTCTTGTGCCAGGACGTCTGCCATATCCTGCGCGACCACAAGCTCCACGAGAAGTTCATCGGACCGAGGTTCCTCGTGTACACCGCTGCCCTAGAGATGAATCCCATCGACACCGAGAACCGCCTCGGGGATTTGAAGACCGATCAGGGAATCGGCTACTGCAACATCACGAAGTGCTGCACCACGGTGTGCCCCGAGGGGATCCACATCACCGACAATGCCATCATTCCCCTGAAAGAGCGGGTGGTGGATGAGTTCTACGATCCGGTCCTCAAGGTTTTCCGGGTCTTGACGGGAAAATCGAAGTAACGTTCCGCCATGCCCACCACGGTCCCAGCCCTCAAGCCCCTCTCGAAGGGCGGCATCGAGTCGGCCCTCGAACGGGCCGAGCGGTATCGCCTGCTGAACGAACCGTCCCAAGCCGAGAGCATCTGTCTCGACATTCTCGCCATCGATAGCGAGAACCAGAAGGCGCTGGTGCTCATGCTGCTTGCCATCACCGATGCCTTCTCCCAGCAGCCGGGCGGCGCCCCCCGGGCCCTGGCGCTGTTGCCCCGCCTTTCCGGTGACTACAACCGCGCCTACTACGCCGGCCTCATTCATGAGCGTCAGGCCCGCGCGATCGTGTCGCGCGGCGGCATGGGCTGGGGACACGGCGCCTTCTCCGCGCTCACTCTGGCCATGAAGAACTTCGAACAGGCAGAGGGGCTGCGTCCTCCGGGCAACGACTCTTCGATCCTGCGCTACAACGCCTGCGTTCGCCTTTTGTCGTCGAACCCTGGCATTCAGGAAGCGCCGAAGCCGGACCCGTCCGATCTGCTCGAGTAGGCCCACCGCTATCATTAGCGGGTGCCTCGACGCATTGGAATTCTGACGGGCGGCGGGGACGTTCCCGGCCTGAACTCGGTTATCAAGGAAGTCGTCTATCGAGGCACCGAGAACGATTGCGAGGTCATAGGCATCCGCCGGGGGTGGGAAGGCCTGGCCCACCTCGACTACGGCAGCGAGGCTTCGCGCGAGAAGTACCTGGTGCTGCTCGACCGCGCGAACACCCGCACCATCGACCGTTCCGGCGGAACCGTGCTGCACTCGAGCCGCGTCAGTCCCACGAAGATGCGGAAGCTGCCCGAGTTCCTCAAAGGCGGGACGTTTCCTCATAACGACGGCGTGTGGGATGTGAGCTCCCACGTGCTCAAGAACATCGAGCATCTGCGGCTCGACAATCTGATCGTCATCGGTGGAGACGGCACCTTGAGCTTCGCCCATCGGCTGGAGAAGCTCGGGATGAAGGTGATCGCGATTCCCAAGACGATGGACAATGACGTGCAGGGCACCGAGTATTCGGTTGGTTTTTCCACCGCGATCACGCGGGCGACCGCGGCCATTCAGAGACAGCGCACAACCGTGGCCTCCCATGAGCGCGTGGGGATCTTCCGCGTCTTCGGCCGGGATTCCGGTTTCACCGCTCTCTACACCGCCTACGTGACCTCGCTGCGCTGTGCCATCCCGGAGTTCACGGTCAATCTGGACCGACTGATTGAACTGTTGATCAAGGAGAAGCGGGACAATCCGAGCAACTACGTCATGCTCGTCCTCTCGGAAGGGGCTCGCTGGGAGGGGTATCACCCCGAGGTGCTGCCGGCCGACGCCTACGGCCATAGGCGCAAGCCCAGCGTGGCCGAGGCCCTCGAAGCCGAGGTGGCGAGGCGCTCAGGTGAAGAGTGCACGGTGAGCGACCTGACCTACGATCTGCGGAGCGGCGAGGCCGACTTCGTGGACAAGATGATCGCGGGGACGTTCGGCAACCTGGCCATGGACGCGATCTTGGCAGGCCGCTCCGGCGTGATGACCGCCCTGGTCCATGGCTGCTACACCCTCGTGCCGATTCCGGATCCCTCGCTGGGGCCAAGAATGGTCGACGTGGCCTCGCTCTACAACCGGGAGCGTTACCGGCCGAATTATGCGAGCAAGCTCGGGCTCCCGATCTTCCTGACCCGGGCTTGAAGGCTTCGGGCTCAGCCGCGTGGATGAGCCGTTGGGCCTATTTCACATCTCCCCGCGGACCGATACCATTCCGTTCGCTCTCATCTATTACTGGAGGTTTCTCAACATGGCGATCCGTGTGATGTTCATGGGTCTTGGACCCATCGGCTGTGCAGTGGTCAAGCAGGTGGCCGGGCGCAAGGGCTTCAAGATCGTGGGGGCGGTCGACCTCGATCCGGCGAAAACCGGGAAGGATCTGGGCGATGTGGCCGCGGTCGGCCGCAAGCTGCGGGTGAAGGTGACCGCGGACGTAGCCGCGACCCTCAAGGCCACCAAGCCCGACGTGGTGGCGCACTGCACGGTGTCGTCCATCAAGGCCGCGGTACCCCAGTTCGAGGCGATCTTGAAGGCGCGCGTCCCTGTCGTCTCCTCGACCGAAGAACTGTCCTATCCCTGGAGGGCGAATCGCGCGTCGGCCCGGAAGATCGACGCCATGGCGAAGAAGGCGAAGGTTGCCGTCCTCGGCACCGGCATCAACCCTGGCTTTGCCATGGACGCCCTGCCCATCGTCCTCACCGGCATCTGTGCCGCCGTTACAAAAGTGCAGGTCGACCGGATTCAGGATGCGAGCATCCGCCGCCTGCCCTTCCAGAAGAAGATCGGCGCGACCCTCACTCCCGAGCAGTTCGGCGAACTCGTGAAGACGAAGGCTGTGCGCCACGTGGGCCTCACCGAGTCGGTCTCGATGCTCGCCGATGCGCTTG
>CAZBTT010000608.1:0-3228 GCA_964494295.1 uncultured Acidobacteriota bacterium | reverse complement strand
TGGTGGGACGGACGAAACCGTCCTCGCCGAATCGTTCGACCAGCCCATCATCGTCCATCGCTTTCCGTCAGCCATCAAGGCCTTCTACATGGAACCCGATCCGACGGACCCGAAGTACTCACTTTCCGCAGACATCCTCGCGCCCGAGGGTTATGGCGAAATCGTGGGCGGGGGAGAGCGCATCTCCGATCCGGACCTGCTTTTGAAGCGGCTCCACGATCACGGTCTCCCCGAGGAGGCGTTCCGCTGGTATATCGACCTGCGGAAGTACGGCTCCATGCCCCACGCGGGATTCGGCCTCGGGGTCGAGCGCTTCGTGACCTGGATCTGCGGCATCGATCACCTCCGGGAGACGATTGCCTTCCCCCGGATGCTGTATCGCATCTACCCGTGATGTACCTATTCAAAAGCTATCCGTAAGTTTGGCGTGATCGCCCCCTCCCGGTATCATCCGCCGGTGAAGAAAGGGGCCTCCCAGCCGCCGTCCGCCGTTTCCACACGGCCGCACCGGCGTCCCACCGGGCCGATTGGCTCGGTCACGGATACGGGATCGGCGCGCCGTCCGCTGCCGGCCTGCGAGAAGTGCGAAGTGCTGCCCGCACCTTTGCCGCAGGGAACCCTCTTCATCGCTCCTCCTCCCGGCCACGCCCTGACGAAGATGCAAGGCCTCTTCTCCCGCATGGGCCTTCCCGCCGCGCGGGCGCCAAGGGGCATTCTGGGCGTAGTCCTTGGTGAGGGTGCGGCGAGGCGCGTTGCGGTCGACCTCTCCGGTGCGCTTTCGCGTCTTGAACTGGCGGATGGGAAGTGCCTCCTCCTGCCGGAAGGCGCTGAACCCTCCCTCGAGGACCTCCTCCGGTTTGAATCACTGCAGACTTTCGTCGCGAGATCGAGCGGTGACTGGGTGGTCGAGATGTTGCGCGACGGGCGCATCGAAACCCACTTTCAGCCGATCGTGAGCTTCGACAAACCCCTCGAAGTGTTCGCATATGAGGCCCTTCTTCGCGGCCGCGAGATCGACGGCTCGCTGATTTCTCCAGGGGCCATCCTCCGCGCCGCCCGTGACGCCAACGTGATCTTCCAGACCGACCGCGCCGCGCGCATCGCGAGCATCGGGGCGGTGGTGGCGAAGCATGTGGAGACGAACGTCTTCATCAACTTCACCCCGAACTCGGTCTACGATCCCGCCTTCTGCCTGCGCTCAACCGTGAGCGCGGTCGAAGAGGCGGGGCTGCCGCCTTCCCGCTTCGTTTTCGAAGTCACCGAGAGTGATGAGGTCCGGGATGTCGATCACCTCCTCGGCATCCTCTCCTTCTATCGCCGCAGCGGTTTCCGCGTGGCCCTCGACGACCTGGGCGCCGGCTACAGTTCCCTCAACCTGCTGGCCCGCCTGCGGCCCGACTTCGTCAAGCTGGATATGGAGTTGATCCGCGGTATCGACGAGGATCCCTACAAGGCGGTCGTCGTGGAGAAACTCCTCGACCTCGCGCGCGAAGTAGGGGCGATCAGTGTGGTGGAAGGGGTCGAGACCGAAGGCGAGTGGCGGTGGGCCGAGGCCCACGGCGCGGATCTCGCCCAGGGCTTCCTGTGCGCCCGCCCGGGCGCCATCCCCCCAAGACCTTTCCAGGGAACGATGGTTCCTTCACCCAGATCAGGAGACCTATGACAAACCAGGAAACCGCAACCCTGAGCCGCGCCGAACTCGAGCGCATCGACCACATGCAGCCCAGGGAACTGAATGCGCTCCCCTTTGGCGCGATCCAGCTCGACGCGAAGGGAACCATCCTCCGTTTCAACGACTACGAGGCGAAGTTGACCGGCCGCAAGCCCGAAAGCGTGATCGGCCGGAATTTCTTCGAAGAAGTGGCGCCTTGCACGAACGTCCGCGAGTTCGCGGGCAAGTTCCATGAGGGCATCAAGAACAAGGAACTCCACGAGGTCTTCCCCTACCTGTTCGACTTCAAGATGGCGCCCCGAAACGTGACCGTAACCCTCTTCTACAACAAGTCGAACGACACCGCCTGGGTGTTCGTACGGGAGATCGTCAAGACCGCCTGAATCGGGTTTGGACAGGTATGCTCCGCCAACTTCACTGCCGGGGTCTCGCGGTTGCGAAGGGCCCCGTGAGAACGCCCTGCCCATGCCGCCCAAGTCCCGGAAGTTCATCGATACCGACCGCTACAAGCGGCTGGTGGAGCTTTCGAACGACCTGATCTGGTCGATGGACGCGGAGGGACGCTTCACCTTCGTGAATGACGCCGCGGCGATGCGCATCTACGGCTACACCGCGGAAGAGATGGTGGGCCGGAACTTCGTGGAGTTCTCGAGCCCTGAACAGGCGGAGCAGGACCGGCGGCAGTTCGAGGCGATCCGAGGCGGTTCCCGCATCAATGGATACCGAACCGTTCATCGCCGGAAGGACGGCGCGCCGGTCCACCTCAACGCCAACGCCATCGCCGAGGTGTCGCCTACCGGGGAGTTCGTGGGCGTGACCGGAACCGCCACCGATGTCTCGGGCATGGTGCGCTACGCCGCGGAACTGGAGAAGTCCGAAGAGCGGTACCGCCTTCTCTTCGAGAACGCGACCGAGCCCATCGGCGTGGCCCAGGACGGGAGGATCGTCTTCTTCAACCGGGCGGTGGCGGAGGCCACGGGGTACGAGCCCCACGAGATCCGCGCCCTGCCCTTCGTGGAACTGATTCATCCCGACGATCGGGCCATGGTCGTCGACCGCCACCTGCGCAGGCTCAAGGGCGAGACTCTCCCCAACAGTTACGTCCTCAGGGTCGCCCGGAAGAACGGCGAGATCCGGCACATGAATCTGACCGGGGTCACCATCGTGTGGGAGGGGCGGCCGGCCACCCTCAACTTCTTCTCCGATATCACGGCCCGGGTGAACGCCGAGGCCGAACTCGAGTTTCAGGCCTACCACGACCCTCTCACCGGCCTTCCCAACCGGACCCTCTTCGCGGATCGCCTCAACCTGGCGCTGGCCCGCGCGCGGCGGCACCGCGAGCCGATCGCCGTGCTCTACGCCGACCTCGATCACCTCAAGCGCGTCAACGACACCCTCGGCCACACGATCGGCGATCTCCTCCTCAAGCAGGTCGCCTTGAGATTCCGGTCCACGGTGCGCGAGGAGGACACGGTGGCCCGGTTCGGCGGCGACGCGTTCGTGGTTCCGCTGAGGCGGGTGGAGGATGGGAACGTGGCCGCCTGGGTTGGGGGAAA
>CAZBTT010000607.1:0-3243 GCA_964494295.1 uncultured Acidobacteriota bacterium | reverse complement strand
TCGTAAACCCGGAGTCGATCACGACCACGCAAACGCGCGGCGGCGTCGCCATGCTTCGGCCCGGTTCATGGAGCTGGGATCTGGGCATCAACTCCGACAGTCGGAAAAGCGTGACCTTCGAACTAGGGGTGCGAGCCGGGCACGGGGAACAGGAATCGAATCGAAGCCGGGGCGGCTGGACCTCGATCAACTGGAAACCCGCGCCCAAACTCTCCCTGAGTGTGAGCCCCGACTATCAGCGTCAGGGGAATGGCGCCCAGTTCGTCGCCAACATCGACGATGCCGCGGCCACCGCCACGTTTGGACGCCGCCATGTCTTCGCGCGACTCAAGCAGGAGACGTTCTCGGCGGGCATCAGGCTCAACTGGACCTTCACGCCGGCTTTGAGCCTGCAGACCTACATCCAGCCGCTCATCTCGTCCGGTGAGTACTCGGACTTCGGCGACCTCGCGCGGCCGCGCTCGTACGAGTTCACCCGCTATGCCGCGGGCGCTTTGCCTGCGGGGGTGAGCGATCCCGACTTCACTTTCAAGTCGATCCGCGGCAACGCGGTTCTGCGTTGGGAGTTCCGACCGGGGTCGGCTGCATACTTCGTCTGGACCCAGAGCCGCGACGATTCCGATCCGTCGGGGGAGTTCCGTCTCGGCCGTTCGTTCTCGACTCTCCTCGACGCCAAGGCGGACAACATCTTCCTGGTCAAGCTGGCTTTCGGCTGGAGCAGTTGAGACCAAAAACCTGAACGAAATGTTCAGGACGGGTTCAGCTTCATTCTCCTAGGTTGTTTTCTTCGCGGCGGGCATTCCCGTTCGCAAGCGTCCGACCCCAACCTTCAAGGAGAACAACTCATGAGATCGAGACTGGCCGTTTTCGCGGCCCTGGTCCTTATCGCGTCATCGGCCCCGGCCGCGGACAAGGCGAAAAAACCGGCGCCCACGGTGAGCGGGGCGTGGACGCTGACCGTGCAGGGACCGGCTGCGCACGGCGACATGCCCGCGACGCTGGACCTCAAGCAGGAGGCGAAGAAGGTCTCGGGGACCTTCGCGCTCAATGGAAAGAACCAACCGCTTGCCGGAGAGTTCAGCGATGGGGCCCTGTCGTTGCAGACGACGGACACCCCGCCCGAAAATGCGCTGTCGTTCAACGCGCAGCTCAAGGAAGACGGCACGCTTTCCGGACACGTGTCGACGCCGATGGGCGACATGAAGTTCTCCGCGAAGCGGGCGAAGGACAACAAGTGATGCTCGGCGACCTCCGACACGCTTGCCGTTCGCTCCTGCGCATGCCCGCCGTGTCGGCGGTCGTCGTCATTTCGCTCGCCCTCGGGATCGGCGTCAATACCGTGGTGTTCTCCTGGATCCAGGCCCGCGTGCTTCGGCCCATTCCCGGCGTGCCCGACGGCGCTTCGCTCCAGTTGATCGAAGCGAAAACCGCCACCGGTCTCTACAACGGTTCGTCATGGCTCGAGTACCAGGACCTTCGTGACGGTCTTCGTTCCTTCGAGGAGGTCTTCGCGGCCCGGATGGTTCCGCTCTATGTGGGCGACCCCGGGTCGGTGGAGCGTGTGACCGGCCTCGTGGTTTCAGGCAACTATTTCGAGGCGCTTCGCCTTCAGCCTGCCCTCGGGCGTTTCCTCGCCAAAGAGGATGTGAGCCAGCCCGGCCGGGAGCCCGTCGCGGTGATCTCGCATCGTTTCTGGCAGAAGAACCTGGCCGGCTCGCCCGAGGCCATCAACCGCAGCGTGAGGATCAACGGCCAGCCTTTGACCGTGGTGGGGGTGACGCCCCCCGAGTTTCAGGGCACCGTAGTGGGACTTCAGTTCGACGCCTGGCTGCCCGCGACACTCTCGCCCGTCATCGCGAATGGTTCCCCCGAACTCCAAGATCGGGCGCTCCGCGGCTACGGAGTGATGGGCCGGCTGAGGCCCGAGGCCACCGCCGCGGCGGCGCAGGGTGAGGTGAACGCCTTGATGGCGCGTCTCGAAAACGACTTTCCGGCCACAAACGCCAGGGTATCCGCCGAAGTCCTCGGTTTTGCCGATTCGCCGCGGGGGCCGCAGCGGATGTTCAACTCCGCGCTGTTCGTTTTGCAGGCGATCATGATCCTTCTGTTGTTCGCGGTCTGCGGCAACGTGGCGAATCTGCTCCTCGCCCGCGCGAGCGCTCGCCAAAAGGAGATGGCCATCCGGCTGACCCTAGGCGCGAAGGCGTGGCGGGTCGGCCGGCTGCTGATCACGGAGAACCTCGTCCTGGGCCTTTCCGGCGCCACGTTTGGAGCGGCGCTCGCGGCGTGGGGCACGAACGCTCTCATGCTGTTGCCCCGGGTTTCCGGGCTGCCTCTGCGTTTCCAGACGAGCGTCGATGCCTCGGGCCTCGCGTTCGCGATTCTGCTCGGCCTCGTTTCGTGCGTGCTCTTTGGCCTCCCTCCGGTTCTCCACCTCCTGCGCGTCGAGCCTCAGCTTGGAAACCGCGTGTCCTCGCGACCGGGCGGCCGCAGCTTCATGCGCCAGAGTCTCATGGCCGTGCAGGTGGGACTTGCGACCATGGTCCTGATCGTGGCGGGGATGTTCTTCCGGAGCTTCATGGAGACGCGGACCACCGACCCCGGTTTCCGCCGTGAAGGCGTTCTGCTCGCGACCTACGACCTCTCGGGACGAAGCGTCGCATCGGGTTTCAGCCGAAGCCTCGCCGCCCGCACCCTCGAACAGCTCCAGTCCCTGCCCGAGGTCGAGGCGGTGGCGATCGCCTCCTCGGTGCCTCTGGATATCCATGGCCTCCCGTCGCGCGTGATCACGGTCGAGGGTCACACTCGAGCGGACGAGGGAGACGATGAGACGCTCACCAATATCGTCACTCCCGGCTACTTCAACGTCATGGGCATCGACCTTGTCGCGGGCCGCGATTTTTCACCCATCCTCGATGTCGGCGGACCAAAGGAGGCCATCGTGAACGAGGAGTTCCTGCGGCGCTACGTGCCCAGGGGCGAAGCGCTGGGCCGGCAGATTCGCGCGCGCGGCGGTCCCTTCGCGATCGTGGGCGTGGCCAAGGACTCCCTGTACAACGCCTTCGGCGAGGCCACCGCGCCGGCTCTCTATTTCTCGTACAAGGATCTCCCTTCCCCGCGCGGCGAAGTTCACGTTTTGTCGAGGGGTTCGGGCACGGCCCTTGGGGTGCAGCTCCGAAAAGCGATGCGCGATCTGGATGCCGAACTTCCGGTCTTCAACATCCGGACGATGACCGAGCAGAT
>CAZBTT010000606.1:0-3257 GCA_964494295.1 uncultured Acidobacteriota bacterium | reverse complement strand
GACGATGCGCGGGGGCCGCCAGACGAGGAAAATCTCACATCGCCTTCAATTCACTGAGGACGACTTCCCTCCTTCAGCGCAAAAGGCCGCGCGGCACTCGGGGGTCGCCGTCGTTGCGGCCGGGCGCAATCCCGAGGAGCGCGCACATGAGTTCATACACGTGGATGTTCTCGAAGGCCTTGACCACGCGCCCGGCGTGAAAGCGCGGCCCGGTAGCGATGAAGAGGCCGTGCATGGACACGAGGCGGGGGTCGTAGCCGTGTGTGCCGCCCGGGAAGTAGCGACCCGGCTGGCTCCATCTCTCCAATTCGCGACTGGAGGCCACCGTCCAGCCCTCCTTCACGATACCGATGACAGGCGCCACCCGCGGATGGCCGGCCAGCCGGAACGCGGCTGGAATGTCGGCGTTCCTGTAGACGTCCAGGGCGGAGTGTTTCCCCTTGAGTGCCTGGTAGAGCTTCTCCACATCGCCATCCTTTGGCGCGATGGCAAGGACCGGAGGTCCGTCGATCACGTCCACAGCGGCGGGGTCGATGTAGTCGTCGAGGAGAATCAGTCGCTCCCGGCTGAGAGGCGCCATACCGTGATCACTCACGATCACGTAGTGAACCCGTGAGGCCAGGCCCAGCTTCTCAACTCCCGCGACCAGCACACCCACCGAACCATCCGCTTTGAGCGCGGCCGCACGCACCTCGGGCGAGTCCGGCCCGTGCCGGTGGCCGACGGTGTCCACATCGCTGAAATAGAGAGTGAGGAACGAGGGCCGCTTCGACTCGGGCAGAGCCAGCCACTCGAGGACGCGCGCGACCCGCTCTTCGTGCGGAAGGTCGTCGTCGAAGCCCGACCAGAACGTGGGCTGACGCCCGCCGATCAGGGTTTCCGACCCAGGCCAGAACATCGCGGCCGCGATGCCGCCTTGCCGCTCGACGGTGTTCCAGATCGGCTCGCCGCCCCACCAGCGCGGGTCGAGAGTGACCGCGCGATTGCTCATCGAAAAGCGGCCGGGCAGATCGGGGGCGACCATGTTGTTGGAGACGATGCCGTGATTCGCGAGGCGCAAACCGGTGACCACGGTGTAGTGGTTCGGGAAGGTCTTCGAAGGGAACTGCGGAATCAGCCCCTTCGCCCGGACGCCCGCGGCGGCGAGACGCGTGAGGGTCGGCGGTTGGAAGCGGTCAAGGTAATCGTGACGCCAGCCGTCGATGGAAATCAGGATGACGATGGGCCGATCCGCGGCCACGACCGGGGCGGCCATCGCGATGAAGCCGGCGACGAGAAGGAGGACGACGGCGCGGAGACCCTTCACGGGCGAACGTTACCGCAACGACTCATGGGGGGACGTTCAAATGCCCGAACGAACGCGGCTAACATCGCCCCGCCGCCCGCCTCCCACCCGGCCATACACCTTGAGGAGTTTTCCGATGTTCTCGCGTGACCGCCGCCTTCTTCTCCGCACTTCGTTCGTTCTCCTCGGAGGCCTCGGCTTCCTCGGCTCAGACCGCGCTCTGGCTCAGCCCGCCGCGGCTCCCCTGAGCGCGGCCGACTACGCGAGGGCCGAGAAGTTTCTCGCCGCGGGCGTCAATCCTCTTGTCGTTGGCGGCAGCGTCAACGCGACCTTCCTTCCCGACGATCGTTTCACATATCGGAACGCCACCGCGGACGGATTCGAGTTCATTCTGGTGAATCCGGCGAAGAAGACGCGGGCGCGCGCGTTCGATCACGAGAAGCTCGCGACCACGCTCGCCGCGGCCGCCGGTGGGACGTTCGATCCGAAGAAGTTTCCCTTCCAGACCATCGAGCTTTCGACCGACGGCAAGTCGGTCTCCTTCGATGTCGAAGCGAAGCGGTGGTCATGCGACGTCAAAGGACTCGCCTGCCAGTCGCCCGGCGCCGCGAAAGGCGAACGACCCGCTTTCGGCAGAGGCGGCGCGGGTGCAAGGGGAGCCGCCGCGAACAACGCGGTGACTTCGCCGGATGGCAAGAAGGCGGTCTTCATCAAGGACTGGAACCTCTGGGTGCGCGACGTGGCGAGCAAGGAAGAGAAGCCGCTCACCACCGATGGCGTCAAGGACTTTGGCTACGCGACCGATAACGCGGGCTGGCGCAAGAGCGACCGCCCCGTCGTCTTGTGGTCGCCGGACTCGAAGAAAGTGGCGACGTTCCAGCAGGACGAGCGGAACGTGGGCGAGATGCATCTCATCGAGGCGAAGCCGGGCCGGTCGGTCCTGAAGTCCTGGAAGTATCCGCTCCCCGGCGACGAAGTGGTGGCGATGCTGCATCGCGTGGTCATCGATGTCGAGGCTGGCTCGATGGTGCGTTTCAAGATGGGGCCCGACTACCACCGCGCCATGCTCGGCGACGACTTCTCGGTGAGCGACATGATCTGGAGCCCGGACGGCGCCCGGCTCGCCTTCGTTTCCACATCGCGTGATCACAAGAAAGCGACCGTCCGCCTCGCGGACCTGGCGACGGGCGACGTGCGTACGCTCTTCGAGGAGTCGGAGAAAACCCACTTCGAATCGGAAGCGGGCTGGCGCGTCTTGTGGGCCACGAGCGAGATCGTCTGGAACTCGCAGCGGGATGACTGGAGTCATCTCTATTTGTACGACCTCAATTCCGGCGCGCTCAAGAACCAGATCACGTCGGGTCCAGGTCCGGTCACGTCGATCGTGCGGGTGGATGAGAAGGCGCGCACTGTGTACTTCACGGCGAACGGGCGCGAGGCAGGACAGGACCCCTACTTCAGTCACTTCTACCGCATCGGGCTCGATGGAAAGGGCTATGCGTCGCTGACGTCCGATGACGGTCACCACACCGTGCAGCTTTCGACCACGGGCCGGTACCTGGTCGATACATCATCGACGCCTGAGCGCGAGCCGTCGGTGGTGCTGCGCGACGGCGCCGGGAAGATCGTGATGCCTCTCGAGAAGGCGGACATTTCCAAGCTCGTCGCCGCGGGGTGGAAGCCGCCGATGACTTTCAGCGTGAAGGGACGCGACGGGAAAACCGACATCTACGGCCAGCTCTTCCGACCCACGAACTTCGATCCACAGAAGAAGTACCCGATCATCAATCAGGCGTATCCGGGTCCGCAGTCCGGCAGCGTGGGATCGCGCGCGTTCTCAGCCGCGCGGGGCGACAAGCAGGCGCTCGCGGAACTGGGCTTCGTGGTGGTGTCGATCGACGGCATGGGCACGCCCGGGCGTTCGAAGTCGTTTCACGACGCGTACTACGGCGCCATGGGGCGCGACAACACT
>CAZBTT010000605.1:0-3269 GCA_964494295.1 uncultured Acidobacteriota bacterium | reverse complement strand
CCGTGCGCCTCGAGCAACGAGTAGCGCAGGCCGGCGTCGATGAGATACGCCTCAACACCCTCGAAATAGCCGCATTCGGGAAGCCAGATGCCTTCGGGCGTGTACCCGAAGATCCTGCGAAAGTCGGCGGTGGCGACCTGGATCTGCGCGCGCACCGCTTCGGGGGTCTGCCGCATCAGGGGCAGGAAACCGTGGGTGGCCCCGCAAGTGATGATTTCGATCGAGCCCGCGGCCTTGTGTTTGAAGAAGGCGCCCACCAGATCGCGCTTGTAGGTGCTGACGAAAAGCTCGCGCAGGGCGGCGAGATCCTGTTCCGCAAACAGCGTGGCCTCGAAGAGTTCGCGATCGTGCACCGCGGTCCGCTTCGCTTCCTTTGTGGCGAGCCTCAGCAACGATTCGATCCGCCGCTCGCACCGCTTCATGAGGAGCGGATCGAGCATCATCGCCAGCAACGGCGGGGAGAGGGTGAGGGTGAGCCGGAACCGGACCCGGTCACGGGTCAGGTGGTCCATCATCCGCAGGAGCGGAAGGTACGTCTCTATGACGGCTTCGTACAGCCAGTCTTCTTCGAGGAAATGTTCGTGCTCGGCATGACGAACGAAAGGAAGATGGGCGTGAAGAACCGGACACCAGAACCCAAGCGGATTCTGAGGCGGCGAACTCTCACCGACGATAGAGATCGCTCGCTCCTCCCAGCACTCGCGGCGCCGCGGCTCCCGCAGGCGCCGTCACCACCGCTCCCCCGCCCACTGCGCCACTCACTGCGCCACTTGATGAGGAAGGCGCGGCCCGCTTCCGCGGCGTGCCGTCCGGACTCACGGGCACCAGACCGCGTTGCGCGAGCGCCCTCGCCTCGCGGTAACCGAGGACCGCGCGACGTCTCGTGCCCGGCCAGTCCTGGTGGGCAGAGGCTCCCTGGGGCACGAAACAGGGCGCGCTCCGGGCGATCAATTCGAACCTTCCCGACGGGGGCGTGATGCCGATCTCGGCAATGTAAGACGGACCGCCATCGATCTTGAGATAGCGCGTGCGCACCTTCTTGCCGAGATGAAACGTCGTGGCGCCGCCGCCCGCCCGGGTCAGGCGAAGGGTCAGGTTCGAAACCGCGTAACCGCGCGCGCCGATGCGAGCCTTTATGGCATCGACGGTTGACGGCGACACATCCCAGGCCGCGAACAGGGTCTGAGGGTCGCGAACGAGAAGGAGAAGATGGCTCTCGCCATAACTCGAGGGAAGAGTCGGCAGGGGTGCAGGGGATGGCGGCTGACCCTCGGTTCGGAACTTCGACGCGACCACGTTCGACTGCGCCTCGGAGATCGAGGCTTCGGACCGCGGCGCAACCGGGCGCGGCGCTCTGGTCTTGCGGGCCACGGGCGCCTTCCGGGCCGGCGCCTTGCGCTTCACCGCGGGCTTCTTCGTTCGCTTGGCGCTCGCTTTTTTCACGGTTTCGGACTCGCTCTTCACCTTGGCCATGAGGAAGTATCACAAGCCCGATCCCAAGACGCAAAGCCCCAGTTGTGAGCCTTATACTCGCCACTCCCAAAGCTCATGCCGAACTCCGAAGTCGACTTCCTCACCCGCAGCGACCTCTTCGCCAATCAGGCCCCCGTGGTGCTGAATGCGGTGGTCTCACAGGGCACGTTTGAGACCTTCGGACCCGGCGCGATCGTCTTCAAACAGGGCGAGCCCGGCGACCGCATGTATGTCATCAAGTCGGGCGTCCTCGAAGTGATCACCCAGCCTGCCGACAACACCCCCACGGTCACCGTGGCCTTCCTCGGCGTGGGCGAGGTGGTGGGCGAACTCGCTCTGCTCACGGGATCGCCCCGCAGCGCGACGATCCGTTGTCCCGAGAACGCCGAACTCTTCCGCCTCGACAAAGCGGTGTTCGACGATCTCATGGGCTCGCTTCCCGGCATGGCCCGGTCGATGTGCGAGGTGATCGCGCGCAGGCTCGAAGCGACCACCTTGAAGTCGCGCCGCGCCGAGAGCAAGCAGCTCTCCGGAAATCTCGAGTTCTTCGACCTCGCCACCGTGATCCAGACCCTCATCGGATCCCACCAGACCGGATCGTTGATTGTGAGTTCCCCCAAACACGAGCGGGTTTCGGAGATCGTTTTCTTCAAAGGCAACGTGGTCCGCGGCGTCTTCCAGCACCTCAAGGGCGACGATGCGGTGTTCCAGCTCTTCCAGTCCAAGCCCGAAGGCGAGTTCGCTTTCACGAGCCGCGAGGTCGAGGAACAACAGCGCACCGACATCACACTGCCCGGAATCTCCCTGCTGATGGAATCGATCCGCATGTCCGACGAACTACCCATGCTGCAGGAGCGCCTGACCGATCGGAAGAAGGTCTTCAAAGCCATAGCACCCGACCTGGTGTGGACCGACACGGAAAGCCTCGCCCCCGCCCAGGACGTTTTCGCACGGCTCAAGAAGGGCGCCTCCATCGAGGAACTCGAGAAAGAATCGGGGCGATGCTCGTTCTGGGTCTACAAGGTCATCCTGACCCTTCAGACCGCGAACCAGCTCGAGTAGGTGAAGCAAACTGACGTGATCGTGGCCGGAGCCGGCATCGTGGGCCTCTCGGCCGCCTGCGCTCTGGCCAAACGTGGAGTCCGGTGCACGGTGTTCGACCGGGGGCGGACCGGACGTGAAGCGAGCTTCGCCGCGGGCGGCATCCTGTCGCCCCAAGCCGAAACGCGGCCCGATTCGCCGCTGCTCTCCCTCGCTCTCAAGGCCCGCGATCTCCATCTCACCCTCGCCGAGGAGTTGCTCGGCCTCACCGGTATCGCGGTCGAACATCATCGGTATGGCGTTCTGTCTCTGGCTTTTTCCGAAATCGAAGAGGCGCAACTCGTGGCCCTGACCGAAGCCCAGCGTCGGCTGGGACTGCGCGCGGAGATGGTGTCGCGTTCCGGAATCGCCCGGATCGAATCCGCCGCGAACATCGAAGCGCGAGCCGCCGCCCTGTTTCCCGACGATCATCGGGTCGACAACCGCCGGCTGATGGAAGCCCTGCGCATGCTGGCATTGAGTCGCGGCGTTGAGATTCGCGAATACACCCCCCTGCGTGGTCTCGAAATCGAGAACAACCGCCTGGTCGCGGTTCGAACCGACCAGACCCGCATCGAGGCCCGAACCATGACCAACGCGCCCGGCGCGTGGGCCGGCCAACTCGAAGGTTATGGCCCGGCCCTCCCGGTTCCTCCGGTGGAAGGCACCAGCATGTCGCGCGCGGAGGGGCCCCAGGTGAGCCGCGTCGTCTGCGG
>CAZBTT010000604.1:0-3270 GCA_964494295.1 uncultured Acidobacteriota bacterium | reverse complement strand
GGACAGCGAGTAAGCGCGCGAGGGGAACGCCAACATCTTCCTGGCCTGCGCCCCTCACGCCGGCTGGCGGCACGTCGCGGTCACGGCGCGGCGCACCGCCGTCGATGTGGCCCACCAGTTGCGCGAGCTGTCCGATGTCCACTACCCGGAGGCCACCACCATCGTGCTGGTCACCGACCAACTCAACGTCCATGCCGTCTCCTCGCTGTTTCATGCCTTTCCTCCCGCCGAGGCGCGGCGTCTCGAGAGCGATCCAGGCCGAGGGACGTCGCGCCGCGAACCTCCCACCGATCTCGAGCGCCTCCCCGCGCCCGGTGGGACTGCTGATGCGAAATAGTGCCTCGCGGCGCGCCGCGAGTTCGCCGCCGAGGCGGAGGCCGAGAATGAGCCAGGGCTCGAGCAGCGGGTTCTCGCTGACCGAGGCCACGATGTCCGCCCGGCCGCCGGGCGCCGGCTGGTAGATGAGATGCCCTCCCGAAGCGCTCGGCAGTTCGTCGATGCGCCGTTCCGCAACCGCCAGGGACTCCCGCGTGAGCAGGTCGCGAGGTCGGAGGCCGATCACTTCGTTCGCGACGTCAGCCCGGGTCCGGCGCAGACCCACGATCTCGATCCGGTCGATGCGGGGCTCCTCGATCCGGCCCCACGCGGCCAGCGCTTCGATCGGCTCATCGGAAAGGTAGAGGCTCGCGCCGAGCAGACGCCAGTTCTCCGGGTCCTCGGGAGCGCGCTCCGCCGCCTGACGCGCAAAGACGGCTGCGTCCTTGAAGCGCTTCTGTTTGAACCGCACCCCGGCAAGAGCCGAGGCCGGACGCGCATCTTTGGGACAGCTCTGGTTCGCAGCGAGAAGGTCGGCGACCGCCCTCTCCGGCTCATCGCCACGAGCCACCACGATCGCCGAATCGACGACGGAGTCGCACGGGCTCGCGTTTCGGGACACCGCGGGCGTTGAGGCCCCAGAGGCGGGCTCAGGCCGAACCGCGTCCGCCGCCCTGGTGACCACCAGCGCGAAGCCGCCGGTCGCGTTCCAGCGCGACACGAACTCGGTTTCGATGCTGACCCGGAACGGCCCGACTGAAGGATCGTGGTACATCACACGGTCGGCCGCCCAGGCCACGATGACCACGTAGTGCAGCCCGCCTCCCCCGCCATCGATGAGGGCGATCACGGGCCTGCTGTTCGCGATCTCCCTTCGAACATCCTCGGGCCCGGCGCGAATCGGCCGCGCGACTGCACCTCGCGCCTTGAGGGCGTTGACGAGATCTAGGGTGGAAATTCCGCCTCTGCTCGAATCCACGAGCGCCGCGAAGTCTTCGGCCTGCACGTCGCGGTCGCCCCAATAGCGAAGGACCATCGCCGCCGCAGCGCCCCCGCAGAGATCAACGGTCTGGGCGAAGAACGGAACATCCACGACCGCGAGCGGGCGGGAGGCGTCCTGCGTCTCCCCTGGCGCGGAAAGGGCCAGGAGGCCTGTGGCGAGCAGGACTCGGAGTGTCTTGGGTTTCAGTCGACTGACCCTACCCTCGGGGCGCAAGCGAGGTCAATTGAGGAATACGAGAACGAAAACGAAAGGGCGCCGCCCTCTCGGGCAGCGCCTTCTCTGGTGCGATGCGCGGCTTAGTCGGCGACGAGAATGATGATGATCACGATGAGCAGGACCGCGACGAGACTGATCGTCACGGTCTGACGGCCACCCGTGAGCATGTCGTTCGCGACGGCGGCGCGATCGCTCACGCGCTGGAGGTCCGCGCCTTGAAGCGTCGAGACGGCCGTGTTGGCCCGGCGCAGGTCGAGGCCCATGTTCTCGGCCATCGCCTTCACTTCGTCACGGGCGAGCAGGGTGCGGACGGCGTCGCGGGCGCTCTCGTCAGAGAGGACCTTCGCGCCAAGCGCCTGGTCGACGGCCGCACGGTCGACGACCACCGCCTGCTGTGCGAAGGCGGGCTGGGAGCCGAAGCCAAGGGCGGTGATGAGTGCGGCAACTGCGAGTTTCTTGAGTTTCATGGGTGTTCTCCTTTGGTAAGTGCGATCCGGGAATCATCCCCGAGTCGAGAAAAACACTCTGTGCGTTGGCGAACGCAGTGCGACGGGTTTTTTCAGCCGGCGAGGCACACCGCGGCGTAGCCGTCGACCATCGCGGGCATGCTGAAACAATCGCGGGCCCGGATGCGGGCCGCCGAGCCCATCCGGAGCCGGAGCTCGGGGTCACGCGCAAGCTGAAGCAGCGCTTCCCCAAGCGCCTCCTCATCGTGGCGGCCGACGAGACGGCCGCTGACGCCGTCCCGCACCTGCTCCGACATGCCGCCCGCATCCGTCGCGATCACCGCGAGACCTCGGGCCATGGCCTCGAGCGATGCATTCGGGCAACCCGCCGGCTCGGCGACCAGGGCGAAGAGGTCGAGCCCGCGGAGGAAGGCGGCAGCGTCCGCGACCTCCCCGACAAACTCCACCGGCATGTCGCGAGCGAGGCCGCGCAGGTGCGCTTCGTATTCGGGGAAGCCGGGTTCGGCGCCCCCCGCGACCCTGAGGACGTAGGGGGGCATCTTCGCGTGCACGTGGCCGAGGGCGCGCAGGAGCCCATCGACCTGTTTTCTCGGATCCAGACGGGCGGTTGTTCCGATGACCAGCGGGGCTGCGGCCAGGCGCGACATCGGAGGATCGTCGACAAGAGGGACGCCGTTTGGAACCACGTGAACCGACGCGCCGAGGGTTCGCTTCGCGAGATCGCGCTCGGCGGTGTACTTCACGACGACCCCGTCAAGCCTTCGTCCGTAGTCGAGCGCGGTCCGGTACGGCAGACCCGGCCTGGGACTGGCGAAGTAGCGGCCGAGGGATTCGAAGTACATCTCACCGGGACTGACATCGAACACCCTCTCGCGGATGAGGGAGTCCGCGAGCAGGACCTTGTACTCCGGGATCAGGTTCCAGAAGACAACCGCGCGGGGACGTTCGCGATCGATCGCGTCCGTAAGGAGGGAGACGGCGCGGGACGCGTCGAGCGTCCCGACCCGGGGGAGGGCGACGACATCCACGCCCGCAGCGAGGAGCGCGGCGCGGCCGGGAGTGCAAAACGCCTCCTTCTCCTGAACCACCGCGGCGTTCACCTTCACTCCCCGCTCGCGCAGGCCCAGGAGCAGTCTCCGCGCGCTCGTCTGCGCTCCCCCCGTCGAGAAGTTGTTGGTCACGAGAAACAGTCCGCCCGAATCCGGACCGCCCCGCGCCGCCCGAAGCGCTCGAGGCAGGAGACGCGCGTAACCCTCGACCATGCGGCCG
>CAZBTT010000603.1:0-3302 GCA_964494295.1 uncultured Acidobacteriota bacterium | reverse complement strand
GTGTGTGGCAATCGTAGAGGACCGCTGCTCGCATGGGCTCAAGGTGGCACTGTTCACCCCAAGCGGCGCTCGCGCGATTGTTCCAGTCCTCGCCACAGCGCGGGCGGCGGGGATTCCCATCATCGTCGTGGACACACGGAGCGACCCGGCCACCGCCACAGCGGCCTCGGTGAAGATGGCCACCTTCATCGGTTCGGATAACTATGAGGGCGGGCGTGCCGCCGGCGCCGAACTCGTCCTCGCCACGGATGGCAAGGCGAGAGCCGCGGTGCTCGAGGGCATTCCGGGCCACGAGACGGGCGACTCGCGCTTGCGCGGCTTCAAGGACGCGATCAAGGATTCGCCGGGCGTCAAAGTCCTCGCGTCACAAACCGCGAACTGGGAGCGCGATCAGGGTTTCACGGTTTTCCAGAACATGCTTCAGGCTCACCCTTCGATCGACGCGGTGTTCGCGTGCAACGACATGATGGCGCTCGGCGCGATCGAAGCGATTGCCGCGGCGGGGAAGACCGGGAAGATCCGCGTGATCGGCTTCGACGCGGTGGACGACGCCCGGAAGGCGATTGAGATGGGAACGATGCTGGCTTCGGTCGCGCAGTTTCCCGGCGAGATGGGACGGATGGCGGTGGAGAGCGCCGCGAAACTGATCAAGGGGGAGACCGTCGAGGCGGATCAGCGGGTGCGCATCGAGCTGATCAAGAAGGCCGAGGTCGCGAAATGAGCGGGGCCGCGAAGAAGCGGCTGAAAGTCGGAGTCGTTGGCCTGGGCCGGCTGGGCCGGATTTACGCTCGGGACATCGCGTCGCGGATTCCCGAAACGCGGCTTGTCGCAGTGTCGGATGTGCTGAGCACCGCGGTGAGCGAGGTGGCGGATGAGTTCGATGTCCCGGGGCGTTACGCGGATCCTGGGGAACTCATCAACTCGAAGGATGTCGAGGCAGTCGTGATCGTGAGCCCGACCCACGCGCACAAGGAGCAGTCGATCCTCGCGATGAAGGCGGGGAAGCCGACGTTCTGCGAAAAGCCGCCTGCGTTGTCCCTCGGCGCGACCGTCGAGATGAAGGCGACGATCGACGCCTCGGGCGTCTTCTTCCAGATGGGTTTCATGCGGCGCTTCGATCCGGGCTACGCAGCTGCGCGGAAGCGGCTGAGCGAGGGCCAGATCGGGAAGGTCGTTCTCTTCAAGTCGACGTCGCGCGATCCCTACCGGACGTCGCTCGAGTACGCCGACGTGAAGAGCAGCGGGGGAATGATCCTCGACATGGGGATTCACGACTTCGACCTCGCTCGTTTCTTCATGGGCGACGTGGCGAAGGTGCAGTCGATCGGCGGGACCCTGGCGTATCCCGAGCTCAAGACGGTGGGGGATATCGACAACGCGGTGGTGAGCCTCACGTTCAAGGATGGTTCGCTCGGCGTGGTCGATCTGTCGCGGAACGGCATCTACGGCTACGACATCTCGACCGAGCTTCTCGGCGACGCGGGCACGCTGCGCATCGGCTACATCCGTGAAACTCCGCTTTATGTGATGACGAAGAACTCGATAGCGCACGACACCGTGCCGCACTTCATGGAGCGTTTCGCCACCGCATATACGGTTCAGCTCCAGAACTTCGCTCAGAACGTGCTTCACGGCCGCAAAGCCCCGGTCACGATCGATGACGGCATCGAAGCGGTCCGAATCGCCATCGCCGCGAACCGCGCCCTCGTCACGGGAATGCCGGTCGATGTGGCTTCAGTGACCTCGTAGCACGGGCTTGGTAGTTGTGGCCCGCGGGGCCGGACACTGCTGAGGGTTGCTGCGCCGGGTACGCCTTCACGCGTCGCCACTGGAACGCCGGAACTCCGGATTCGTGTGGCTCCTTGCTCGGCTCGCACGGCGCGAACGCCGCCGACGGACAGTTGCGACTCGCGCCTCACGCCCCGGCCGCATGCAACCCTCAGCAGCGTCCGGCCCCGCTCCATGCTCGGTCAAATCCCCGCTTCAGAAGACGGTCCAGGCGGGCCCCACCGAATCTGTGGCTACTGCGCCGTTTGCGCCTTCAACTGATGTGACCGGAAGGCGACGTACGCTGCGATCGAGGCGGCGAGGTAGACGAACGAGAAGATGATTCCGTTCGTCGAGCCGGAGATGAAGATGTAGAACCACAGCGCGCCCGAAAGGATCGCGGGGACCGGGTAAAGCCACATCACGAAAGGCTGCGGGAGGTCCTTGCGGTAGCGGTAGAGCAGGATCACGCCCGCGCACTGCCAGAGGAAACACAGCAGGACCTGAACCTGGATCAGCCACGTCGCGAGCTGGCCGAGGGAGAAGAAGCAGAAGGGAACCGCGAGCAAACCCACGGTGAGAAGGGCCACGTGCGGAAACGCCTTCGTGGGATGGAGCGTCGCGAATACCTTGAAGAACTGGCCCTCGCGCGCCGCCGCGAAGGGAATGCGCGAGTACCCGAGAATCACCGCGTAGAGCGAGGCCGCGGCCACGAACTGGATCATCACGGTCATGATGAGCGCGGCGATCTGCCCCTGGGCCGGGTCCGCGAAGGTCTTCGAAATGAAGAGCGACGCGATGGTGCGCGACTCCTTCGCTTCCTGCCACGGCACCATCCCGAGGATCACCGTCGACATCACCATGTAGATGAACGCGACGACCACGATAGACAGGATGATCGCCCGTGGCATCGTGCGGACGGGGTCCTTCACCTCTTCGGCGATATTGCAGACCTGGTTGTACCCGCCGTAGCTGTACATTGCGAGGATCGCGGTGGCCCCGAGCTTCGCGAAGAAGTCCGCGTTGTATTCATACGCGGCGGAAGGCCACGCGAAAGCCTGCGCGAAGGAGAACTTGAACAGGCCCGCGACGATGACCCAGCCCACGGTGAGGAAAACCAAACCGAGCAGGATCACCGCGAGTTTGCCGATGTCCTCGATCTTGCGCCACAGCAGGGCGGTGACGAACACGCACAGTCCGCCGGCCACCAGATGGTGTTGCGTCGTCGTCATGTCCGTCCAGTAGAAGCGCAGGTAGTCCGCGAAGCCCACGCCCCCGCTCGCGATCGACAGCGGCGCCACCAGGATCACCTGGCAGATGAAGACGAAGGCCAGCATGTCGCCCACCGGCAGGCCCGCCACCTTGAAGGGCTTGTACGCCTCGCGCAGGTACAGGTACGACCCGCCGCTGCCTGGCAGGGCGGCCGCGAAGTGTGCGTAGACGAGGCCGTCGGCGAAAGCCAGTATGGCGCCCGCGATCCAGGCGTAGAGGATGTGCGGCCCTCCCATCGACGTGATCATGAACGGGATCACGAG
>CAZBTT010000602.1:0-3309 GCA_964494295.1 uncultured Acidobacteriota bacterium | reverse complement strand
CGACCACGAAACCCACGGAAATCGGAGGATCGACGCGGGCCACGATACGAAAGCGCGCGTCGTCCGCGAACAGCGGACGGACCAGTCGCGCCTTCTCCGTGTGCCAGTCATGAACGAGCAACACAGATCCGGGGCGCATCTTCGGCTCGAAGAACCGCAGCTGCTCGAGCGTGCTCTGCGCGTCTTCCGGACCATCCAGCATGAGGCAGTTGACGTCCGAAAGCACGGGCCCCTCGCGGTAATCACCGAGGTTGAATGAAACGTGCGCCGCGAGCTCGGGGAGGTGTCGATCGTATGCGGACCGCGCCGTTTCGTAGAGGCGTCGGTCCGTCTCCCAGGTGTGAACCCTGCCCGCGCCGTTCTCCTTGAGCGCGAGCGCGGTGAAGAGAGTACTGCCGCCCCCCTTCCACGTTCCCACCTCCGCGCAGGTTTGCGGGCGATAGTCGCGGATCACCTTGTGAAGGAGGCGGCGCTCGGCAAACCACATCTGGCCCTCGAGCGAGGGACGTCCTGCGAAGCAAAGGCGCACGCTCGCGGGGACGAGACCGCGAACGAAGTTCCACAGGGCGTGAAAACGCGGACCCGTGCTCTGAAGGGTCCGGCGTCGCGCGAGTTCTCGCTCGAGCGGGTTCCAAGGATGGTCAGGCAAGGAGGGGACAGACTCTATCGAACGTGACCGTCGTTCCGGCGACCCATGGTTTAGCCTCGCGTTCATGGCTTGCCGCAGACCTTTCTCCAGCCAAGAAGCCCGGGCGCGATGACTGCGCCTAAGTGCGGTTCGGGAGTCTTGAGCGCGCTGCTCGCATTTGCGCTCCTGGTTCCGATCGGGCGCGGGCTTCTCCGGGGCGGCCTTGACCTTGTGAGCGCCGAGCCTTACGAGGCTCGACGAAATGCGGCGGCGCTTTCGGGGCTCGACATGCGTGGAGTGCCCGCGCGCGTGGATCAGATTGTGGCCCCGACCACCGCCTTGAGCCTGGGCCCGTCGTTCCTTGCGGATCGCCAGTTTGGCGCCGATTTCTGGTACCAGGCGACCTACGCGTTTTATCCGCGACGTGTCCTGCC
Organism: uncultured Acidobacteriota bacterium; assembly: GCA_964494295.1. GTDB lineage: Bacteria > Acidobacteriota > Vicinamibacteria > Fen-336 > JAGNNV01 > JAGNNV01. The sequence continues at coordinate 2,247 of CAZBTT010000602.1, read as the reverse complement.
ATCGTCGTCGCACGTGCTCGAGATTCGACGGAGCGGCGGTTCGAGCGAAGGTGTATTTCTCGGTCGAATCGATGATCAGCGATCCCTTGTGCTGCTTGGGCCCTCCGAGCCTTCGCCCGGCTCGGCGGGCGTCATCGAGACGGAATTTGATCCATGGGGGATCGGCATCGGGGTTGCCGGTGTGCTGGGTCTTGGCCTGCTGGTCCGCTCGCTCCTTCGCCCACCGCGCGGCTCGATCATGGAGGCGATCTTCGCGGGGGTGCTTGTCATCGCCGTCGCCGCGCATCTGGCAACCTGGCTTCAAGTCCCCGTCCCCTGGCGCTGGCTGAGCGCGCTCGGACTGGTCGTGCTGGCCATCGCCGCGGCGCAAGGGCGCGATCACCCTGTCCGTGCCGGCGCGAGGATCCGGGCGTGCCGGAGCCCGTGGGGGCTTCTCCCCCTGCTCGTGGCGCTTCTCGCGCTGTGCCGGGCCTGGCTGATTCCTCCGACCGAATGGGATGGAAGGTTCATCTGGCTCTTTCACGGGGCTCAGCTCTTCTTCTCGGGCTTTCTCGACGCGGCCGAGTCCGCCGCTCTGAGGCCCCTGCAGCCGACCTACCCTCTTCTGATGCCGGCGTTATTCTCATTCGGGTCAACCTGGCGCGAAGCCTTCAACGAACGGACCGCGGTGCTTTTGGGCGTGCTGCTGCACGCCTCGGTGGTTGCGGCCGTCGGCAGGATAGCCATGGCGGGGATGGGAACTATGCGGGGCGCCCTCTTCACAAGCCTGTGCGCCGGCCTCGCTATGGGGCGTTCGACAGAGGCCTATGCCGATGGTCTGCTTGCGTCGACCCTGGTGCTCGAGTTTCTTGCCTTCGAGCGAGCGGGGACGGCCCGGCTCGGTTGGCTGGCCCTGGCTTGCGCCGCTCTCACCAAGCGCGAGGGTCTTCCCCTCGCGCTCATCGTAGTGCTGGCGCAAAATGGCCTCGGCCAGTGGCGCGCCGTTATCGCCTGGCTTTCGCCAGCGATTGTTCATGTGCTCTGGTCCCGGTTTGTAGGATTCAGCCACGAGATGGACTCTCCCCGCCTGCCTCTGGATCTGGCGGATATGGTGAGTCGGAGCCTCCTGATCGCTCGCAAAGCGGCCGGAGTCGTCGTTCGAAACACGGTCTACAGCATCGCTGCGTTTGGGCTGTTTGCGCTGGTCGCGCTGGCCTTGCGGCGCGTCGCCGGCATACGGACCGCAGCGTCCGCTCTTCTGGTCGCGCTGTCGTACCTGGGCTTCATCTTCGTCACGTTCGTGGTGACGCCGCTACCCCTCGCCTGGCACCTGGACACCGCCCTCAGCCGGCTCGCGCTGCACCCCCTCAACTTCGCTCTCCTGAGCGGCTTCGCCGTTTGGCATGCGACGACCCGAGCCAAGGAAGTGTCCCCCGAAAGGCCCCGTTGAGCCACGGGCCGTTCGCTGCTTCGGCGAAGTGCGGGAAGCCGTCGACCGCCTGGCCCGCGAAGTCGTCCCGTCGGCCTCCGCTCGAAACTTGGCGATCGAGTATCGCCAGGGCATCGAGTTCGGTCGCCCGCGCCTCCGAGCGGATCGGCGGTGCGCTCCGCATCGTGAGCGCTCAGCGGGCGGAACGCAGGAGGCGCCAGGCGCGCCGAGCCCATCGCTTCAAGGCGACTTCGATGTCGCGAGGGCCTGTCACGAGCGGCCGGTCGTCTTCATCGAAAGGCTGGCCGACGAACTCCCGCCCTCGGCGCCGCGTTGGGAAGGGACGATTTGCGAAATATGGATCGTGCTCGAGCCACGAGCCCCGGACCCGAGGCGCGATCCGCTCAGCGAGGAAATCCTGGTCGGGCCCCCAGCGGTTCGCTTTCTCGAAGCTTGCGGCCAGCGACGCCATCTCCGGAACGGAGCCCCGTTTTGCTCCCCACAATCCGCCGAGGATCGCGGTTCCGTGTTGGGGGTGGTCGCGCATCACATGGAACGCGGCTTCGCTTGCAAGCCACGCGTCCACGGCAGCGCGTTCCCGGCGGTTGAGCCGGGAGTCGGTGTCCCTGGAAATCATGACCTCGACGGCGGGGTCGCTCGCGGGTTCGAACCTCCAGAAAAGGCCTCGCCAGTCTCCAGCCTCCGGACGCAGAACCACCTGCGCGTTCGGGAAAGCGCGCAAGCGTTCCAGGATCTCCCCCGGGACCTCCGGACCGCAGTAAAACCGGCAGACCCACTCCGGGTAGATCGCCTGAGCCAGCTCCGCGTTTCGCACGGCG
>CAZBTT010000601.1:0-3344 GCA_964494295.1 uncultured Acidobacteriota bacterium | reverse complement strand
GTTCCGCTCGCGGCTGTAGGAGCGGCGCTCGACGGGAGCGCCATCGCGACGGAGAGGAATACTCCGAGAAATTTTCTGCTGTTCAAAGTTTGATCCCTCTAAATTGCCCGAGACGGCACGAACCGACGATGACGTAAGAACCCACTACACAAATCAGGATGTCTAGGAGGCTACCCGAATCAAACCATTGAGGCAAGACGAGTTCACAATTTTTCTGATCGCCCGTCGCCCCCGGTCCGACCCCCAGCCGAGTACCGTGAATACACCGCGCCGTAGTAGCCATAGCCTCCGTAGTAACCGGTGGCGTAACGAGACAGGTAGTACGCGTTTCGTTTGACGTCGACACGGTTCAGGATCGCGCCCAGAACCCGCCCTCCAACCGAGTACAACTGCGCGATTCCATCGGCGGCGACCGCCTTGGTCGTACGATCGCCTTCCGCGACGAGCACGATGGCATCGACCAGGCCGCCGATGATGAGCGCGTCCGCCATCCCTCCGATGGGAGGAGCGTCGACGATGACCCAATCGTAATTCTTCGCGAGTGCGGCCAGCAGTGTCCGCATCTCCTCGCAGCCCATGAGTTCCGCGGGATTGTCGGGAGTTCCGCCCGCGGTCAGAGCCCAAAGGCCGGGCACCGGACCCTGGCGGACGACGTCGGCGTGGGGCACGTTTCGGGTCAGGATCTCGCGCAGTCCCGGGGTCCGTGGCAGCCCCAGGTTGGCATGGACTGTGGGTCGTCGCAGGTCCGAGTCCACGAGCACCGCCGTTGCCCCGGTCTGAGCGATCGCCGCTGCCAGATTCAAGGCTGTGGTCGACTTCCCTTCCCCGGGATGGATACTTGTCACCAGGAGGATCCGGGAGTTGGTCGAGGCCGCCGTTGCCATGACGTTGGTACGGATGACCCGATACGATTCCGAAAGGGGCGAGGCGGGGTGACGGATCGCGTTCAGGTTGGCCTTTGCCGCTGCCTCGGAGACGGTCGAGAGATCCGGGACGAAACCGAGGAAAGGAACGCGCAGCGCCTCGCGGATGTCGTCGGGGGTCTTGAGGGTGGAGTCGAGCTTCTCCTTCGCCGCGACCAGCAGCACGCCCGCGGCCAATCCGGCAAGAAGCGCCATCTGCAGATTCGTGGTGCGATCGGGGAAAACCGGCGAGCGCGGAATCTCCGCAGCTTCGATAAGCCGCACGGTCCGGTCGTTGACCGTGCTCTCGACGCTAGCCTCCTTGCCCCTCTTGGCCAGAGCCTGCGCGATGTCGTTTGAGGCATCGGCCTCGCGCTTGAGGGTCTGGTACTCCGGCGACTTGTCCCGAAGGGCCGCCATCTCCGCCTGGGCCGCGGACACTGAACCTGCCAGGACCGACTCCTCTCGCGACGCGGCCTCGTAGGCCGACTCGACGGAGCGCAAAACACCCCGAGCTTCGGCTATCAGGGCCGATCGGAGACCGGCGATCCGGGTTTCGAGGCCGAGAACGTCAGGATGTTTCGGACCGAAGCTCTGGTCGAGCTCGCTCTTTCGGAACTCGATTTCGACGAGTTCCTTCCTCATCGCCTGGAACGTCGAGTTTGCCGCCAACTCCGGGAGCGAAAGCATCTCGGTCGAACTGAGACGCCGCAGTTGATCGAGGTGGGCTTTGCGCGAGGCCTTCTCCGCACGCGCCTCGAGCAGTTGAGAGTTGGCCTGCTGCAGCCTTGACTCGACGAGTCGCTGCCGCGTCTCGAGGTTAGAACTGCCGCTCCGGTCTTCATAGTCGCGAAGCGCCTCGAAGGAGGTCCGGGCCTGCTCCTGCTCGGTCTTGAGCCGCGCCTCGATCCAGCGGGTCGCCTCCGTCGATTGATCGACCCGGCTCGAACGCGATTCGTCCATGAACGTCTGGGCAAGGCCGTTCGCGGCGAGGGCGGCGAACTTCGGGTCGTACGCCCGGACCACGAGGTCGACCAGCGAAGTCCTCGGCACGGGGCGTACCGTGATGCGTGACTTGAGGGCGGAAACCGCCGGAGCCACCGCGATCCCGGGCCCGAAGTCCTCGATCTGGCGGCCGAACAGCCGGGTGCGAACGAGTTCGATCGGTGATCGCATGGGGCCCGTGCTCAGTTCCGGCGACCGCGTGAGGTCGTATCGCTCGACGACCTTCGTCATGAGCGTCTTGCCGACCATGATGCGGTACTGGGTCTCGATCCACTCGTTGGTGACCGCGCCGACGATGTCCTGACCCGGCGTGAGGTCCGGGCGCGTCTTTTGGATCTCAATCTGGGCGACCGCCTCGTATCGTGGCCGCGCCGTGTAGTTGTACGCCGTCGCGAGGACAACCGCGACGACAACGCAGGCCAGAACGAGCAGCCGGCTGTGCCAGAGGGCATGGGTGAACTTGACCCATTCAGACATTCCCTCCGGGGGCGCCAGGGGCTCGGGCGTCACGGGGCGCCGATCGTCCGGGGGCGGGACGGCGCGCAAAACCCCCCCTGAAGAACTCATGCGAGCCCCTCTGAACCCGGGGCGACCCGACGCGCGGACGGGCGGGCGATCCCTCGACTCAAAAGAACCTCTCGCCGACATTTAAGGTGTCCCCGGGTTTGAGGACATCGGTCAGCTGCACTTTGATTTCGCGCCGCTTCCCTGCCTCGAACCGAATCACCTTGAGCCGCTTCATCGAGCCTCGTTCCGAAATCCCTCCAGCGTTTTGCAGGGCATCCTGAACCGTCATCCCCTCGACGTACTTCATTGTCGCGGGTCTCGCCGCCTGGCCGGTGACGAAGATCTGCGCGGCCTTCGGGACGAAGACAATGTCACCGCCTTCGAGAATCACGTTCTGCTCAGCGTTACCCTTCATCAGTTCGCGGAAACTCGCGCGAAACTCGTCCGAACCGGCGAGAGCGCCCGGAGGAAGTTCGTCGGAATCCGGGGCCGCTACTTCTGAAAGGCCGGGAAGGATGGGCATCGAGGAGAACTGTTCGATCGCCACGCTCTCGCGCCCTTCGGGTGGGCGGGCAACCACCACCTCATGCCCGGCGTTTGACGAGAGTCCGCCGGCCTCGGCAAGAATCGTCAGCAATGAGCGATCCCCCTTGAGGGGGAAAATCCCGGGGCGCGCCACTTCGCCGATCACCAGCACCGGTCGGGACCGGTACTCCTTTACCCGGACGGACACTTCCGGCCGGCGTAGAAAGCCCGCGCCGAGGAGCGACTGCAGCTTCTTGGCCACGTCCGGCGGCGTCAGTCCGGCCACTTCGACGCGGCCGAGCAGCGGGTAGGTAATCGCGCCTTCCTTGTCGATCGCGAAGTCCGAAGAAAGGGAGGGTTGACCGAGGACGACGACGTCTATCACGTCGGCGGCACGCAGCGCCG
>CAZBTT010000600.1:0-3346 GCA_964494295.1 uncultured Acidobacteriota bacterium | reverse complement strand
TTCCGAGCGAGAGAATGCGTGCGACGATGCGGTGATCGCTTCGGGGTGCAATGACATTGAATATGCCAGCGCCATCGTTCGCACGGCAGAATTGAGCCGTGGTTCATTCGCTCACAGTTCGGCGGCAGGAGCGATGTTGGCAGCGACCGGATCAGCACGGTCTGAGCTCAGGCCCCGCATCACACGAATTCTTGGTGCGCGGGAAGACTTGCGACCACAAATTTCAGGACGGGTTCTTGCGGGGTTTGTCGTTCTCGCCACACTCTTTGTCTTGGCGGGCACGGCTTATTTGAAAATGGATTCATTCAATTCATTGATCGAAACGTTGAGCGAAAAGGCGGTCGAGATCAAGACCCTCCTTCGCTCGTCGCATCAGGAGTTCCGCGGTGGCGTGGATGCGGGACGGCGTTCTGCAAGCGCCTACTCGCTCGTGCACTATTTCCTGAACGGTGACGGCGGGCGCAACCGCGAGCCCTTCTTCGCGATCCTGCGCGACGCCTGGCGTGGCAAGAGCATCGAGAAGGACCTTGTCAACGCATTCGGCGGCACGCCGGAGGCGCTGGGAGCGGCACTGCAATCCCACGCTGAAGCCAGCGCTCGCTGACGCCAAAATTCAAACGGAGCCCCTGAATCAATGAAACCCCAATTGCTCGTCGCCGGGCTTGTCTTCTGTCTCGCGTCGTGTGCCGCCGATTCGTACCAGCGAATGCCGGCGCCACGAATGGACGTCGAGGTGTCTTCTCCGGAAGTGGCTCGCATCTACGTGCTGCGCCTGCAACAGATGCGTGGGGCGGTTCGGGGCGTCCGCATCGTGGAGAACGGCGAAGTAGTCGGCAGAATCGGCAGCGACAGCTTCCTGTGCTGGGAGCGCAAGCCTGGCTCCACGGTGCTCGAGGTCTTCTACGAAGGGCCGATCCTGGATGGCGAGTCGCAGACCGTCGTGGACGTCACCTGCGATGCGGGGCAGGTTTTCTATCTCGGCATCACGATCGATGCCGCCTGGAACAAGCCCGTGGCTCGAATGCTGACGAAAGCCGAGGCCCGTTCGCTCCTCGACCAGTCGAAGCTGGCGCCGGCCGACTGACACCGGGGACCCCGTTCCATCGAGGCATCGCGGGGCTCCGTCCGAACTGGGCCTTCGGGCCTTCGCGCGGACAACAAATAGCGCGTCGGGGCGGACGTCGAAGCGAAGACGCGGCGCAGGAGCTCGGCCCGGGGCGAGTGCTGTGAGCGACAGGGGGCGAACTCCTGCTCCGCGGTAGGGGAGCCGGGAGCGCCAAGTCCGCGCGCGTCGAAGGAGACAGCGACGTGCCGTCACGCCCGTGGCGCCTGGAGGCCGCGGAGGATGCGGCCGACGATTCCGAGCTCAAGGCCCCGGCGTCGCGAGGGCTCGTCAGGAACCCTCCGCCGACTCGGGGCTCAGATCCCGGTCGTCACCGTGAGAACCGCTTGGGTCGCGTCGACGTCGAATTCACCCACATCGCTGTCGAGATCGACGCTCGTGCTCGTGCGGCGAACTCCGATGCCCAACCAGAAGTTGTCCCTGAGGCTGAACTCGATCCCAGCCCGAGCGTAGACCCCGACGCCGACTCCAGAGCCGTCCGCCTCGTTTCCAAGGTCGTCCTCCTGGGAGTAATCGAGGAATTGGATCGTCGGCCCGGCGGCGGCGTACGCGCGCACTCTCTGGCCGAGGAAGACGCTGACGAAGGGCCCCCCGTAGACATCGACGATCAGCGTGTCGACATCGACCGCGACCACTCCGCCGCCGCCCTGCGTTCGGATGGCCTCCGCGTTGGCTCTCCAACTAGCCGAGAACATCAGCTCCAGGCCGAGATCCACGCGCTCTCCCCAGAACTTCCATTGTGCGCCTCCGCCGAGCACCGGGTAGGAGTCGAGTTCGCTCGAATCGATCTCGACATCGTCACCGTTCTGCTCCAGCGTCACCGTGTCGAGGGCCCCGACGCCCACGAAGCCCTGGTAGGCCGCCGCACCCTTCTCCCACCGTGGGGACACGCCCGCATCTTCGAAGCGGCTGCGGGGCTGGGCGCTGCCGGGCGTCCCGAGCATGTGAGGTTCGGGCGCCCGACCCGTCGAGGAACAACTGCACAGTGCGGTGGTGACGAGCGACCAAGCGAAGAGGGACCGGCGGCTGCGCAATGAAGACTCCATGATGGACGAAGATGCCAACTTGCACGCGTTTCTGCGCGCCTCGGACTGGGGAAACTCCGGCAGACGAGAGACCCCGGCCAACCTCCGCAGGCGAACCGGATGAGTGCTGCCCGAGATGGACAGCGGCGACGGCGATGGATCGGTCCCGCCACGGCCCGGCCCCGATGTTTGTTCGTCAGGCGCGACGCGGCGGGATTAGGGGAGGGTCCCTGATTGCCCGAGAGGCTCGAGAGTCTTGGGAGGGGCGGCCGCCCGCGGTCCTGACGATGAGTCCGCGCGGTCAATTGCAGCCACAACACGGGCTCGTTTCGCTCGAGCTTCCATGCGCCTCGACCGACCACCGGAAGCTCGACGCCCGTTTCATTGAACACCCGCCAGCGCAGCTCTGTCCCGCTTCTGGACCCTCCCATCCGGGTCTGGGTCCGATCGACCGGCGCGTGTGGATGCAGCTGTCGAGCGCCCATGCGTTCGCCGAGCTGCTCATCCTGCTGGCGAGCCGCCGGCAACCAACGAATCGAGCGCCGCTTCGAGTGCCGGACGACTGTGACCTTTCGCGTCAAATCGACACCCGCGAAAAAGCGCCTCCCGCGGATCTCCGCGCACGCAACCGTAGACGGTGGCGGCCTGATTCTCGAGCGCTTCCCGAGCGCGGCCGTCATGAGAAGCCGCGGTCAGCGCCGGCCCTCGGCGAATCCCGCCAAGAGGGAGGGCCAAGCCGGACTCCGGCGTCTTGCCCGATCCCATCCAGGCTGCATATGATCGTTGGTGTCGGTGACCTCCCACGTCGCATTTGGGGGGCGCCCGCTTGAAGCAGAGGAACCACTTGATGAAGAACGCGAAGAACGACCCGGGCCTCACGAGGCGTGATTTCCAGCAGCTGTCGGCCGGCGCGCTGGCCGTTCCGTTCCTAGGAGCGTGCGCGGCCAGCCCGGCCCCCGCGGAAGCGCCGGCCATCAGGTCGGGGCGACGCTCGGAGCGACCCAACATCCTGTTCGTGTTCGCCGATCAGGAGCGCTTCTTCCCGAAATGGCCGACCGGCTTCACGCTGCCTGCCCACGAACGGCTGCAGCGGACCGGCACGCGTTTCCTGAACCACTACACCAGCTCGACGATGTGCACGTCGTCGCCGGCCGTACTGATTACGGGCCTGCCGGTTCCCGACCACGTCATGTACGAG
>CAZBTT010000599.1:0-3348 GCA_964494295.1 uncultured Acidobacteriota bacterium | reverse complement strand
GAGCAGGCGCGCTCGACCACGGCCTGGGGAGACATGGGCAGGCTCTCGATGCCCATGCGGCCGGCCTCGATCTTGGAGAAATCGAGAATGTCGTCGACGATTGCGAGGAGGGAGTTGGCTGACTCGCCCACGAGATCGAGCATCTCGACCTGGTGGCCCTCGAGGGTCGTTTGTTTCAGCACATCGAGCATGCCGATCACGCCGTTCAAGGGGGTTCGCAGTTCGTGAGTCATGTTGGCGAGGAACGTCGCCTTGGCGTGATTCGCCCTGTCCGCCTCCTTGCGGGCGTCCTCGAGGTCCTGGGTACGCATCGAGACACGCACTTCGAGTTCTTCGTTGAGACGCTTGAGGGCGTCTTCGGCGGCCTTTCGCTCGGTGATGTCGCGGACGAAGCAGAAGATGCGCCCCCCCGAGTGAGGCAGGTAGTTGACGCTCACCTCGACATAGAGCAGGCTACCGTCTTTCCGGTGCTGGGCCCGCTCGTAGCGCGCCGGCGCGGGTTGCTTGAGGCCCTCGAGCGCCACGACCTTCTCCTTGTCCGACGTGAGGTCGAGATCCGACAGAGACTTCTTGAGCAGTTCTTCCCGGGTGTAACCGAGCATCGCGCAGCTCGCCTCGTTGACATCGAGGAGGCGCCCCTGCCAGTCGGCCATGAAGAAGGCGTCGAGGGCGGTCCGGAGGATGGTGGCCTGCTCGTCGTAGGCCCGCCGCAGGTGAACTTCGGCGCGGTGCTTGTAGAGGGCCATCTCGATCACGGTGTGGAGGTAGCGCTCGTCGAAGGGCTTGATGATGTAGCCGAACGGCTCGGTGAGCTTCGCGCGCTCCAGTGTCTCGGCCCCGGCGAATGCGGTCAGAAACACCACCGGAGTTCCGTACTGCTTCCTGATGGCCTGCGCGGTTTCGATGCCGTCGATCTTGCCCGCGAGATGAATGTCCATCAGGACGAGATCGGGCTTGAGCTCACCGGTCAGGCGGAACGCCTCTTCTCCAGTGGGGGTGTCGCCAACCACCTCGTACCCGAGTTCCCCGAGCTGCTGCCGGATGTCCCGGGCGATGATCCCTTCGTCTTCGACGATGAGGATGGTGGGTGTCTTCACTGGCCCTCCTTATGCTCGAGGCTTCGACGAGGGCGTCCGGAGATACGGAGGGATCTCGATGGTCGCCATCCGCGCCCGGTAGAAGGTTACTTCGAAATGCGCCTCGGGTCCCGGCCGGACCTCGAGGCTCCCCTCGAGCTGGCGAGCGAGGTCCGAGACCAGCTGCAGCCCGAGTGATCGCTGTCGTTTCAGGTCGAAGTCCCTGGGTAAGCCGGGTCCGCTGTCGCGCACGGAGAGGGTTTGTCCCACTCCGCCCGGGCCCGGGTGGAGGTCGATCCATACGTGGCCGCCGCGGCCCTCGGCGAAGGCGTGTTTGAGGCTGTTTGAGACGAGTTCGTTGACGATGAGACCGCAGGGTATCGCCTGATCGATCTCCATCTGCACGGGCTCGAGGTCGAGGTGCAGCTGGACGAGCCCCGGCTGGGCCATCTGCGAGCGGAAGACCTGATGCGCAAGCTGGCTGAGGTAGGCAGCGAGGTCGATCCTCGCGAAGTTACCCGAGCGGTACAGGGTCTCGTGCAGGAGGGCCATCGACTGGATGCGGCCCTGCATCTGATCCAGGACAGTCTTCGTGATCTCGTGGTCGATTCTCCGGCCTTCGATGCGCAGCAGACTGGTGATGACCTGGAGATTGTTCTTTACCCGGTGATGGACCTCCTTGAGCAGCGCCTCCTTTTCGCGGAGCGACGCCACCAGCGCTTCCTCCGCCCGCTCGCGGACAAGGCGGTTGCGGATGGATGCGATGCCGAAGGCGAGATCGGCCGCGAGGCTCTCGAAGAGGCGGACCTCCTCAACCGCCATGTCCGCAACCTCGCCCGAATACAGAGTCAGCACCCCGTACGTTCGGTGAGTATCCTTGAGCGGCAGGCAGACCACCGAACGAAAACCGCGCCGCTCTGCCGCCTCGGTGAAATGAAAGCCGCTCGAGGGGTCTTGAATATCGCGGCAGGCGACGCTTGCGCCTTCACGGAGGCAGCGGGCGGCCGGCCCCTGTCCGGTGGGTCCGTCCGCCCACGAGAGACTGATCTCGGTCAGATAGCCGGTCTCGTCCCCATGCTGGGCCATGGGGAGAATGGTCCGAGAGTCATCGTCCTGCGCGTACCCAACCCAGGCCATGACGTGCCCCCCGAGATCGACCGCGATCTCGCAGACGCGAGCGAGGAGAGACGTCTCGTCCTTCGCGACGACGAGCGCCTCGTTGCAGGTGCTCAACATCCGCAGGGCGCGGTTGCTGCGGGAGAGTTCAAGGAGCTCCGCCTCGGCACGTTCCCGCCGTGCGACCTCCTCGCGAAGGCGTTGGGCGTGCCTGTGACCGTCCGTCTGCGCCACCTCGGACGCCCCGCTCACGAGGGGTCACTCGACTGGAAGGTAAGGATGCGAATCATCGGCCGCTCCAGACTACACGCCATTGCGGGGGGATTCGCGAACATCGACGGCCGGCGGGGCAGAGGGTTGGCGCCCGGCAGGCGAGGCCGGTTCGAATGTGACCTCGAAAACCGCGGCCGGCCCGGGACCGATGTGGAATCTGCCGCCAAGCTGCCGGGCAAGGTCGGTTACGAGCTGCAGCCCGAGGGACTTTCCGCGTTGGGCATCGAAGTCACGGGGCAGGCCCACGCCGTTGTCCGACACCCGCAGACGCAGGCGCCCGTTCTCCGCCCACTCCATTCCCACCCGGATCTCCCCGGCCCTCCCCGCAGGGAAGCCGTGTTTCATCGCGTTCGAAACCAGCTCATTCACGATCAGGCCGCAGGGGACGGCCTGATCCAGATCGAGGCCGATGGGGAAGAGATCGAGAACGAACCGAACTTGCCCCGGCGCTGCGACCAGAGAGCGGTTGAGCTGGCCGGTGAGCTGTTTCAGATACGCGGCGAGGTCGATCTGCGCGAAGTTGTTCGAGCGATAGAGGGCTTCGTGGAGCGCGGCCATCGCCAGGATCCGATTCTGCATGTCCCGCAGCACGGACCGCGTCATCGGGTGGTCGATCCGGTTGGACTCGAGGCGAAGGAGGCTCGTGATCACCTGCATGTTGTTCTTCACCCGGTGATGCACTTCCTTGAGGAGGGCCTCCTTCTCCTTGAGCGAGTTTCGAAGGGCCTCGTCCGCTTTCTCCTTGTGGGCCCGCGACCGGATGGCCCCCATACAGAAGGCGATGTCGTTCGCGAGTTCGCCGAGGAGCTTCATCTCTTCAGCATGGAAAAACTCGACTTCGCCCGAGTAGAGGGCCAGAACTCCAACCGCCTCGTCGGCGATG
>CAZBTT010000598.1:0-3357 GCA_964494295.1 uncultured Acidobacteriota bacterium | reverse complement strand
GGGGAGCAGGACTGGGGGGAGGACACCGGCCGAATCACCCACTACCTCGGTGAGTTCCGTGAGTACGGCAATCTGTACTACGAAGCCGACCAGTTCGGAACCACGAATCGGATCCGGATGACCTTCTTCAACCAGGGGCCGGACCAGGTGCGCCAACTCGGACACATCACGAGGGATGGCGGGAAGACCTGGAACGTCACCTTCGACCTCACCTACATTCGCAAGAAGTAGGTCACTCGTAGGCCACGGGAAAGGGCTGGAGCGTGCGGTAGAAGCTCATGTCGTGGTTGGGCCAGATCCAGGCTTGGGTGTCGCGGGAGAGGGCCTTCAACCTGCGAATGCTCGCCACCGCTTCGTCGTGGCCGCCTTCGCGAAGGCCGCCCGGCGCCACCTCGTCGTCGAGGTTCTCTTGAAGATCCGCCGCGTCGCCCGCGATGAGAACCGGACGGCCCTTTGGAAGCTCGATCAGCATCGACATGTGGCCGGCGGTGTGTCCGGGGGTGGTCACGGCGCTCACCCCTCGCGCCACCTCGTAGTCGCCGGTCTGCAGCGTGAACTGGAATGGCGCGCCCGCATCATCGACGAGATCATCGGGGAAGACCGAAGTGTCCGCGCCCGCACGCGCCGCTTCGAGCTCGGCCCGATGGACGTGGATTTCCGCGCCGCAACCGGCGCGCTTCAGTTCCTTGAGCCCGCCCACGTGGTCGAAGTGCAGGTGTCCGATGAAAAGCACATCGATCTCCTGAGGCAGCAGGCCGAGACGCGCGAGGTAGTGCGGAATCCGCTGATGATCGGTCATGTCCGGTGCGCCGAAGTTGTTCGTCGCCGGGTCGAAATACCGCGCACGCAGGTCGGGAGCGTGGATCTTCGCGTAGTCGCAACCGACGTCATAGAGGATTCGCCCGTTCGAGGTCTCGATGAGGTACGCGAGGATCGGCGCGTCGATCAACACCCCCTCGCCCCGCTTGAAGGTCGAGATCGACTTGTCGTAGCGGTGGGTCGCGGTCAGCAGCGGCCAGAGCTTTGAAACCTCGGTCAAGGGGACACTCCCGCGCGCGTGGTCGATGGCATCCGCTGACGATAGCAACGCAGGCCAAGCCGCCCTTCCCTTCCGGCCGGCGGCGTCCGGGGGTTCGGCGATAAGCTTCTCCTCCCATCATGACCACGACCACCGCCACCGGCGAAATCCAGCGCCGCCTCGCCGCGGGGGAACGCGATTTCCAGGGCGCGAGCCTCTCCGGTGTGAACCTCCGCTCCGCCAATCTCATCGGCGCCAACCTGTCCGGGGCCAGCCTGCGCGGCGCAAATCTGCACGGGGCCGACCTGCGTAACGCCAAGCTGATGCGCACCGACTTGAGCATGGCCGATCTCGGCATGACCGACTTTGGCTGCGCTGACTTGAACGGCGCCGACTTTCGGGGCGCGAATCTCAAGGGCGCCAACTTCAACGGCGCTCTCCTCGACGGGGCGAACCTTCGCAATGCCGACCTGCACGGCGGCGATCTGCGCACGGCCAAGCTTGTTCGCGTCGACCTGAGCCGCGCGGACCTTCGGGTCACGAACCTGTCGAAGGTCGACCTCCGCGGCTCCGACCTCCGTGGCGCGGATCTCACCGGCGCCAATCTGAAGGAGTCGAGCCTCATGAGCGCCTCGCTGCTCGAGGCCGATCTGCACGATGCCGACCTCGCCGGCGTGAACCTGCGTGGCGCGAATCTCACCGACACCCGTCTGGATGGAGCGAACCTGACCGACGCGGTGGCCGGCGGCACCGTGTTCGCCGATCTCGACCTTCGCAAGGCAAGGGGCCTCGAAACCCTTCGTCACATTTCGCCGTCGACGCTTGGAAGCGACACGTTGAGCCGTTCCCGCGGGAAGCTGCCCGAGGCGTTTCTGCGCGGCTGCGGCCTTTCCCCCATCGAGGTCCTGGAAACCCGGCACCATGATCCCTCACTGTCGAAGGAGGCGTCTGCGGCACTGCAGAAGCAGATCGAGGCCTTGCGGGCCAAGAGCCGTCACCAGAGACGTCGGGTCCTGATCTCACACTCGCAGCAGGACGACCCCTTCGTGGACGAGCTGAGACGCCTGCTCTCCGCGAGCGACATCTACAGCTGGGTCGCGGCCCACGAACTCAAGGGCACGCTTCGCGAGCGTCAGTCGAAGCTGGCCATTCAGCACGACGTGAGCCTCCTGCTCGTGCTCTCGCAGCACTCGGTCCAGAGCGACTGGGCGGAACACGAGGTGCGGCTGGCCCGCAAGCTCGAGAAGGATCTCGGGGAGACCGTGCTCACACCGATCAGTCTGGACGATTCGTGGAAGACGCCCGTGTGGCAGGGCCGGATCCTCGAGCAGATCGCGACCGAGAAAGTCCCCACGTTCGCCGGCTGGAAGGACCCAGCCACGATGCAGAAGCAGTTCGAGAGGCTGCTCGAGGCCCTCGCTCTCTTCGAGTGAGCGAGGACGCGATCAGGCGTCCCTTCGACACCCGGACGGAGCGCCGTCTGGTGGAGCGCGAAGCCGCCCCTTGGGGGCCAGGAGCCCTTCTGCCGCGCAGGCTCCTAGAGCGTGCGGATGTCGATCGCCTCGTTGTTGCGTGGCCGCCGGAAGAAGAGCCAGTCGCCGCTCGAGTGGGAGGTCCAGGCCTGAATGAACTCCCAACCCTGGGCGTGCATTGCGAAGGCCTTGGCGACCTCGACGTTACCGACGACCGATACCGCGTCGTATTCCCAGTTCGGATCTTGCATGGAGCCTCCAGAAAGAACGGGGCTACGGTACGCTGAACCGCCGGGCTCGCGCAAGGCCCAAACGCCCCCCCCGGCTACTCGCCGGCGAAGTCCTTCACGGCCTTGACGAGGTCGGTCCGCGCGACCTCGAACTGACCGGGCCGAAGTTGACGCCACTGAGTGCGGTCCTTTTGAAGCGCTCCCGCGGCCGCGGCCCCAGCCTCGAGATCCTTGAGGGTGACCGCGCCTTTGGCCTTTTCGTCGGAGCCGTAGATCACGACGAGGGGGATGCCGCACTTGTCCGCGTATTTGATCTGCTTGCCGAGGCCCTTCTCCGAGCCGAGGTACATCTCGGCCGGCACGCCGGCCCGGCGCAGCTCGTACGTCATGGCCAGATAGTCGTCAGTGAGGGCGGGATCGATGGTGGTGACGAGAACGTGCGCGGTGGCCCGGCGTTTCCCGGTGCGGCCGAGTTTGATGAGGGCGGCGAGCAGCCGGTCGACACCGATGGACGCCCCGGTCGCGGGCACGCGTTCGCCGAGGAAACGCATGACCAGATCGTCGTAGCGTCCCCCGCCGAAGACCGAGCCGAACTCCGGCGCGTCGAGAAGAACCGCTTCGAAGACCGGACCTGTGT
>CAZBTT010000597.1:0-3367 GCA_964494295.1 uncultured Acidobacteriota bacterium | reverse complement strand
GTGTTTCGCGTCGGACCTCGTCGAAGGCATCTACCGCCTGATGATGTCGGACACGAGCGACCCGGTGAACATCGGCAATCCGCAGGAGCTGACGATTCTCGATCTCGCGAAGAAGGTCATAGCGGCCACGGGATCGAAGAGCCGGATCGTCGAGCGCCCGCTGCCCGAAGACGATCCGAAGATCCGTCAGCCCGACATCACCCGCGCCCGCAAGCTCCTCGGCTGGGAGCCGAAGGTCAGCCTCGATGAAGGCCTCGTGCCGACGATCGCCTACTTCCGAGCCAAGCTGGGAGTGAGCTAGCGGCTCCCGATCGCGAAGAGTTCGCGCTCGCCGCGGACGAACATCATCCCCTTGGAGATCGCGGGCGTCGCCATCAGCGGCTGGCCCATCGGGTTGCGGGTCAGGAGCTCGAACTCCGGTCCCGCCTTGATGACAAACACGTCGCCGTCCTCGCCCGAGAGATAGAGCTTGCCGTCGGCGGCCAGCGGAGACGCGCTGAAGCCACTGCCCACCTTCTCGAGCCGAATCTCGTACTTCTTCTCGCCCGTGGCCAGTTCGTAACACGAGAGCATGCCCTCGTTCTTGAGAACGTAGAGATACCCCTGGTAGATCACCGGCGTCGGCATGTAGGAACCTGAGCGCTCCCTCGTCCACACAACGTTTCCGCCCGAGGTGGCCTTCTCCTCGAGTGTGATGTCGCCCTTCGCTCCCGCTTTGAGGACGAAGATCGGCGCGTTCGGTCGCCGGCCGCTCATCACCACGATCAGGTTCCCGTCGAACACCGGGGTCGGCGCCGTGATCTTCGAACTGCGACCGAGGCGCCACAGTTCCTTCCCGGTCCGCGGGTCGTAGCCGCGGATGAAGTTGGGCGCGTTCGTCACGAGTTCCGCAGCGCCTGCTCCGGCGCCCAGATAGACGGTCGGCGTCGCCCAGGACGGCAGTTCGTCACGCTCCGTCCGCCACACGGTCTCGCCATCCTTGAGACGCAGCGCCATGATGAACGAGCCCTTCTGCTGATCGCACTGCACGATCACGAGGTCCTCGAAGATGATGGGGGAACTCGCGGTGCCCCACTCGTAATCGGGAGCATCGTAGGCGCCCACGTCCATGCGGCCGAGGTCGCGCTTCCACTGCAGCTTCCCCTTCATGTCGTAGGCGTAAAGGCCCTGCGATCCGAAGAACGCGACAACGTACTTCCCGTCCGTGGCCGGCGAGGCGTTCGCGTACGTCGCCTTGATGTGCCGCTTCTCTCGCGGTGGTCCGTCAAACGCTGTGCTCGTCCACTGGATCTTGCCGCTCTTCCGGTCGAGGCTCATCACCTGAAACTTGTGCGGCGACGCGTCCTGGGACGCCGTGCCATCTCCGTAGAGTCCCGGCTTGAATGTCGCGCCGGCCTGGGACGAAATCGCGGTGGCGACAAACACCCGGTCTCCCCACACCACGGGACTCGAATGCGCGAGCCCGGGAATCGTCGTCTTCCACAGGATGCCTTCGCCCTTCGCGGCATCCCATGCCTCGGGCAGCTTCACGCCGTCGCCGATACCCGACGCATGCAAGCCACGGAACTGCGGCCAATTCCCGACGCCTTTGTCAGCGGCGGACGCGTCCGCCGTGAGGAGAAGAAGCCCAACGGCGCCGATTGCGACAACACGTGCGATGACCATGCAGACCTCGTTCCGTGAAAGACGACTTTGAGCGCAGCCTACCGGATCCGTCAACGGGCGCATTCAATTAACGAGGTCTATCGGGGCGGGAGGATTCGAACCTCCGACCTCCTGCTCCCAAAGCAGGCGCGATACCAGGCTACGCTACGCCCCGACGGTTACGCTGGGCAGGCAGTTTAGCCGACCGAGGCGGACGATTAGAGTGCGCCCATGAGCGAACCGTCAGGGAACCGGAAAAACGTCGTCGTCCTGGGCGCCGGGATGATCGGGGCAGCCATGGCTCAGGATCTGGCCACGCAGGACGCCTTGCAGGTGCATGTCGCCGATTCGCGACAGGAGAACCTGGACCGCGTTTTGAATCGCGCGTCCGTGCGAACCCATCACGTCAACCTGGGCGATCCGGCCGTCCTTCGCGGTCTGCTCAAGGGCAGCGACCTGGCGATCGGAGCCCTGCCCAGCGTGATCGGACTTCAGACCGTGAAGACCTGCGTCGAAGCCGGATGCAACATCGTCGACATCAGCTTCATGCCCGAAGACGCGCGCGTTCTCGACGCGCTGGCGAAGCAGCACCGGGCCATCGCGATCACGGATTGCGGCGTCGCCCCCGGCCTCACCAACATGGTGGCCGCCCACGCTGTCTCTCTTTTCGATTCCTGCGAACGCATCGAGATGGCGGTGGGCGGACTGCCCGCAGTGCGAAAGTGGCCGTTCAACTACAAGGCCGGCTTCGCGCCGTGGGATGTTCTCGAGATCTATACGCGACCCGCCGTGGTCCTGGAGAACGGGAAGACCGTGGTCCGCGAGGCGATGTCGGGTCTCGAGCTTGTCGACGTCCCGGGCGTCGGCACGCTGGAGTCGTTCGTCTCCGACGGCCTGCGGAGTCTCGCCGACACGCTCAAGGTGCCGAACATGGTCGAGCGCACGTTCCGCTGGCCCGGGCACGTCGAACTGATGAAGGTCTTCCGCGAGACGGGTTTCTTCTCCCTCGACCCCATCCAGGTGGACGGACGTTCGGTCCGACCGCGCGACGTCACCGCGGCCCTCCTTTTCCCGAAATGGACGTTCGAGGAGGGCGAAGCCGACCTCACCGTGATGCAGCTCAAAGCCTGGGGGGTGAAAGGCGGCGAGCGGCGGACTTATACCCTCGACTTTCTCGACCGCTACGACCCCGCGACCGACCTTCGCAGCATGTCGAGGTCGACGGGCTTCACCGCCACCGCGGTCGCGAACCTCATCCTCGACGGCACCCTCACCGAGGCGGGTGTTTTCGCACCCGAGGCCATCGGTGCTACACCCGGCATACTCGATCGCGTGCTCGCTTACCTGCGTGAACGGGGCATTCGGTGTCACATCGTCGAGGGTGCTGAAGCGGCTCGCACTTTAGGAAGCCGCAAGGTGAAGTGAGTTCTCATCGCGGGCGAGGCCCTACATGATGCAGACCAGAACACTGTTCATACTTCTCTTCGGAATCGCCGGCGCGCTCCGTGCTTCTGAGGCGGCGGCGAGCGACCCGCAGACGGCGCCGCCCCAACTGAGCGGCACCTGGAAGCTCAACAAGGAGTTGAGCGAGAACCCGGGCGCGAAGATGATGGAAGCAATGCGCGGCGCGGGCGGGCCGGGTGGCCGCGGCATGGGAGGCCCTGGTGGCGGAGGAGGCATGGGCGGCCGCGGGGGCGGAGGGATGGGCGGAGGGGGGGGCCGG
>CAZBTT010000596.1:0-3370 GCA_964494295.1 uncultured Acidobacteriota bacterium | reverse complement strand
CCGTGAGCGCCTGGCGCGGCCAGATCGTCGACGACGTGATCTCGAAGGTGATCGTACCCGGCGTCAACCGCCGTTCCCCGGTCATGCTGAGCGATGCGAAGGCGCTTGCTCGCGACCGGTACGAGCTCCAACTCGACTTCGCGCTCCGACATCCGATCAACGATCCGGATCTGCGGGTTGGCGAAGAAGGCGACGAATTCTGCCTTCTCTATGGAATCGAATACGGCTCACCGCCCTCCGACGAAGAGCTCAAGCAGGCCTGGCAGGAGGGCGAGCAGGCGCTTGCGAACCTGTATTCGATGGATACAATTCGGACCGCCTTGAAGACATCGGAGTACATCGTCGCCCAGAGATCGATTTCGATCCCATTGATCGACGGCGTGACCGCGATGTCGAAACCGGACGTGATCGCGTTTCGCAAGACCAAACCCCCGATCATAGTTGATTGGAAGGTCCACGCGTTCGGCGAGAACGACGCCTGGCTGCAGCTCGCGACTTACGCGATAGCGCTCAGTCGATGCAAGCATAAGGATTTTCCGGCGGACTTCGAATGCACGGCGGACCAGATTCGCTTGCTGGAGGTCCAACTTCTGACTGGACTGGTTCGCGAGCATCGATTGGACGTCGATCAGCTGGAGGATGCGGAGGAATACGCAGTCGATTCCGCCTACGAAATGTATTGCCTCGTCGACGGAAGAAAGAGCGTCGATGTGGATGCCGAGGACTTTTTGCCTGCGGCTTCCGCGGAAACGTGCCAGACTTGCCAGTTCCGCTCTTTATGCTGGGAGAAGGTGAATGACAATTGAGACGAACAGCTTCAAGATCACCGGCCTCGACGATCTGAAGATCACCTACCGGCTATTCCAGATCGTCGGCTTGAGACGCGACGGGATGGATTACTACGGCAATGTTCAGAAGCTCAGTCGCCGGCTGAGCTCCCAGATGAGGGCACCAGTTACGACGTACGAGCGGAACGACGAGACGTTCGCCCTCGTCCCAGAGGGATATGGCGAACCGCCCAGCGAGGTCCTACTCGTCGGCGGCGTGGCCATGCTGCGCGACAAGGGCGAGACCGTCGTCCTTTCCTTCCGTTCCGACGGATCCGACCTTGACCCTATCCGGATGCGGTTTCTGCAGTTCTCTGTAGAAAGCCCGCTGCGGCGGGAACCCCGGCTCTGGCGGCCCGGCTCCGGAAGACCCTTCTTCTTCAGAAAGCCGGGCAAAGCTCTCGGCGATCTCGATCTTTACGAGGGGTTCACCGTCCGTGTCGTCCCGCATTCGGACGGCGGCTTCGGCGTCGTCGTCGATTTGCGCCGAAAGCTGGTCGCCCGGGCCCCTCTTTCCGAGACCATAACGCGGGAGGCCGTCACCAGGCTCAAGGGACGCTCCTGCCTCTACAGAATGGGAAACGATTGGTACGAGATCAGCTTGTCCGGCCTCTCCGATGCCAAGGTTGGCCAGCGCTCGATCCCCTTGGACGGAAAGGCCGTCAGCCTCATCGATTATCTGCATACCGAGTCGCCGAAGCCGGTCCCGCCTTCGATCGCCGGGCTTTCTCCCGAAGGTGCCGCCATCTACTACCGCGACAACGGGCCGGAGCAGCGGTCGGCGCCTGCGGCGCTGTGCCATTTGATCGAAGATACCCACGCTGAATCCGGGGCGAGACACCAGTCGGAAACGACTGTGGATCCGGGGATCAGGTACCATCAGATCAATCGTATCGTCCGTATGTTCCTCGGATCCCTTCTTGTGGGCGGGGTCGAACTGAAGGTCTCCGAGAAGGCCGGTCTCGCGGACGGCGAACTTCTTCCGGTACCCACCCTTTTGTTCGGAAACGACAGGAAGCTTAAGCCCGCAGACAACGGCAACGATCTGGATATGGTTCGGGATTACAGCCGTCTTCGCCTGAGAACGCTAGAGGATCTCTCAGCAGGCTTTTTCGAACAGTCGCTGCTCGCCCGTCAGTACCTGATCGTTCCGAAGAGCGTGCATAACAGCTCCGGTGCGCAGTTTCTGAACGATCTCAAGGCGCAGATGAAGTCGCTCTACCCCAGCGGAGGAGACTACGATCCGGAAGTCATCGCATACGACGACCTCACCGGAATCCGCGATTTCGCGGGACAATCCCGTGCCATAAGGGCTGCGCTCGAGGCTGCCGACGTGCAGCCGGGCTTCGGCCTCTTGATGGTTCACCGTGCGGAACGACGCCCACGGTCTGCGGACAAGCTGGCGGCGTGGGCGGTCAAGGAACTGGCGCAGAAATTCCAGATGATGACTTCTGTGATTCATACCGACATGGTGAAACGCGCCTATACGACCCAACGGCGAGGCAGCGGGATCCGATACGTCGCCAGGGAGTCCGAACAAAGGCGCCTGCGTGGCTATATCCGCAACGTCGTTCTCAACAAGATCCTCCTGACGAACGGCAAATGGCCCTTCGTTCTGGATACGGCCCTCAACGCCGACGTAGTCATAGGCATCGACGTGAAGAACAGCACATCGGCGTTCACGTTGATCGCCGGCGGCGGGCGTATCATCCGGTTTTCGACCAGCCCATCTCGACAGAAGGAACGCCTTCTAAAGAACCAGGTCACGCAGTACGTCGCCGACCTCTTGCGCAAGGAGCGCAAGAACCTTCCGACCAAGCCGACAGAAATCGTGGTCCATCGCGACGGAAGGGCTTGGGATTCCGAAATCGAAGGTTTGAAGGAGGCTTGCCGGCAGCTCGCCATCGAGGGCGTCATTTCCGAAGGTTGGCGGCTCAACATCATCGAGATCGCCAAGTCGGCTCCTGCGCCGATGCGCATCTTCGACGTGAATCCCGGGCGAGACGGCCGGGAAACTCTCGTGGAAAATCCGGTCGTCGGAAGTTGGGTCGGCATCGGAGATGCCGAAGGGTTTGTGTGTACCACGGGAAGGCCTTTCACCATTCCGGGGACCGCGAGGCCCCTCCACGTGAAGCGCAGGTACGGCGAGATGCCGATCGTATCCTGTCTTTCGGACGTATTCGACTTGAGTTGCCTGACCTGGGGGCGGCCGGAAGGCGCGATGCGACTCCCGATATCGATCAAGCTTTGCGATCGCAATCTCTTCGAAGAGGCCGAAGACGTGAACGACGACGAAGTCGAGTTCGGAAGCGACAACGTGGCGGATGCATCATGAGCGACCTCAGCCTCCTGAACGGAATCTATGCGAACGTCGATTTCTTTGCCTCTTTGATTGACTCGGTCATCGAGAACATAAGGAAGGAGGGTGGAGCGAACCCGGATTCGGAGCAAGCTCGACTCGGTAGGTTGCTGGTCGACGCGAACGACCACGGTCAAGCATCGGGCTCCTACGAGGCCCTCATTCTGGACAGCCTACTACGGTC
>CAZBTT010000595.1:0-3376 GCA_964494295.1 uncultured Acidobacteriota bacterium | reverse complement strand
AGTGTCACCCATGTATCCGTGCTGAAACGTCACCTATGTCTCGTGTTGCACACGCTGGACTACGGCCTAGGACGAGTACGCTACCACGAGAAACGAGTACGAAGTCGTTCGCCGGGGTGCGCCGGAACGTATAGCGTCCCTCTCACTCTCGGAGGAACTCCATGAACTGGATCGTCGCCAACATCAAGCCGATCATGCTGGTATCCGGGACGCTGACTTTTACGATGATCTTCGCGGCGCTCTCGCCGCAGGCGGCACTCACGTCGTCGTTTGGCGAAACGCTGGATGGACCGCTCGCGGATCTGATCGTCCGCAACTGGGGAGCGCTCATCGCCCTGGTGGGAGGGATGCTCATCTACGGCGCGTTTCACCCACCAAGCCGCCCCATGGCCCTTTCCGTGGCGGCCCTCAGCAAACTCACGTTTATCGGACTCGTTCTGTCGAACGGCCAGCGCTTTCTGGGCCACCAGGCCGGCCTGGCGGTCGTCGTCGACTCGCTGATGGTTGCCGTTTTCGTCGTGTACCTCGTCCGCACACGCGGCGAGTGAGGCCGACACGACCGGCCTCGCACTCCGAAGTCCAGGTCCGCCCCCGCGGGGGCTCCCACGCAGGACGTTCGGCCTACTGTCGATACACCTCTCGGCGGTGACCGATTTTGAAGACGTCGACCACACGAGCCTCATCGTCAACAGTGAACAGGATCCGGTAGTCGCCCTGCCGCACCCTCCACGCGTTAGCCGCGCCCGCGAGCTTTTCGCAGCCGATGGGCCGGGGGTCGTTCGCAAGCGCGCTGATGCGGCTTACGATGCGGCCCCGATCTCGCTTCGAGCCAACGCCCTCAAGCTCACGTCCCGCGGATGCCCTGATGCGAAGGCTATAGACGGCCAACGCGCTTCAGCCCTTGCACGAAGCTCCCAAAATCGACGCTCTTTTCGTTTCGCCGGTCTCTCAGGGCTTCGAGATCAACGGCGTCCTCGGCCAAAGCTCGACGCACAGCCTCGTTCACGATTCGGGAGAGGCTGTGGTCCGAGGATGCGGATCGAAGGCGCAGGGCGCGGTGAAGGTCGCGCTCCAGGTACACGGTGGTACGGGTGGTTTCCATGGCACTAGCATCATAGCGTCATGACGTCACGACGTCACCGCCAAACGCTCTCCTGGGCGTACCTCGTCCCTGCGTACTCGTTCTGGGCCGTAGTGCAACGGAGGCACTCTGCTCGTGAGGCCTCATCCAGCGACGCCCGGTCGTTCACGTTGGGCCCGGGACCTCGGGTCGTTGACGTTCACGACAGTGATCGACGACTCTTCGCGGACGGGAACGGGCTGTCGCGCTAGGCCCCCGCTTTCGCGGGGGTGACGAGAGGTCCAATCGGCGGGTAGCTAAACCCGTGACGAGAGGTCCAATCGGCGGATAGCTAAAACGCCTCCAGCATCGCAGCTACCAGACTGCGGGCGAAGGCCAGGGCAAGGCGATCGACGCCCTGGTCTTCGCGGTCGAAGAACGAGGTGGCGTCCGAGCCGAGGTCGTATTCGTCGCGGAAGGTGAACGCGTCGTTCTGCCAGATGGGCTGGGGCTCGCCGGGCTTGTAGTACTTCACCTTTGCGGTGAGGGTGATCGCGTAGCGGCTGGCGGTGGTGGACCCTTTCTCCCCGGAGAAGCCAACCGGGGCCACCTGGTAGGTGACGATCTCGCCTTCGACGATGGCGTCGACCCCTTCGAGCGTCTGGACGACGTCGACCTTGCCGCGCTTCAGAAGCTCTTCAATGACCTTCTGCGTGATCTTCTGATCGAGGTTCGATCGGCCCGTCGGATCCTTGAACAGAGGCACGCCGATCTTCTTGATCGATGGATCGAAGCCGCCGCCACGGCCGACGAGACCGTAGCCGCAGGAAGGCAGAACCGCGGCAAAGGCGAGACAGAGGGCGAGACGCTTCATTTCACCACCAGATTGATCAGCCGACCAGGAACGATCACGGCTTTCACAATAGTCTTCCCGTCCACGTGGGTCTTAACGCCCGGGTCGTCGAGGGCGATCTGGCGATGGGCATCTTCCGACGCGCCGGCCGGGACCTTCACACGCGCGCGCAGTTTTCCATTCACCTGCACCGCCACTTCGACCGAACTCTCACGTAGAGCCGTCTCGTCCACCGCCGGCCAGGGTTCATCGACGAGGCTCTTCGGGTGACCGAGGTCGCTCCACATCTGTTCGCATGCGTGCGGGGCAAACGGGCTCAACAGCAGGACAAGGGCATCGAGCGACTCGGCGAGGGCCGCTGCATCCGATTCTCCAGAAAGCGACTCCTCCAGCCGATAGATCTCATTCGTCAGCTCCATCAGAGCGGCCACGGCGGTGTTGAGATGGATGCGCTCGTCGATGTCACCGGTGACGCGCTGAATCGTCTGATGCACCTTGCGTCGAAGCGCCGCGCCATTCTCAGAGATCGAACCGAAGTCGCGCTTCCCCGCGAGCCCCGCTCCAGCGTGCTTCTGCACCAGCCTCCAGACCCGCAGGAGGAAGCGATGCGGGCCTTCGATGCCGGTCTCGCTCCACTCCATCGACAATTCGGGCGGAGCCGCGAAGAGTATGTAGAGACGCAGTGTGTCGGCGCCATAGCGCTTGATGACGTCATCGGGGGCGATCGTGTTGCCCTTCGACTTCGACATCACTTCCCCGTCCTTGTGAACCATGCCCTGCGGGAAGAGGCGGGTCACCGGCTCCACCCAGTCGATGAGGCCCAGGTCTTTCATCACTTTCGTCCAGAAGCGTGAATACACGAGGTGGAGGATGGCGTGCTCGATCCCGCCGACATAGAGGTCGATCGGGAACCAGTACTTCACCGCCGCCTTGTCGAACGGCGCGTCCGCCGTCTTCGCCGAGCCGGAGCGATAGAAATACAAGGGCGAATCCACGACGGTGTCCATCGTGTCGGTCTCGCGCCGCGCCGGCTGGCCGCACTTCGGACAGGTGGCCTTCACGAAGGAATCCACCTTTTCGAGGGGATTGCCGCCCTCGCCCGTGAACGGCGCATCCGCGGGCAGGACGATCGGCAGGTCGGATTCGTTCACGCCGACCACCCCATCCTTCGGGCAATAGACGACCGGGATCGGCGTGCCCCAGTACCGTTGCCGCGAGATGAGCCAGTCCTTCAGGCGGTACGCGGTCTTCGCGTTCCCGAAATGCCTCGACTCCGCATAGGCGATCATCTTCACGATCGCCTCCTCGCCAGGCAGACCGTTGAAGGCGTCACTGCCGCTCACGACCCCAGGACCAGTGTACGCCTCCTTCATCGTCGCGCCGTCGAGAGTCTCACCCAAAGGCTGAACCACGGCGTGAATCCTCAGGCCGTACTTGCGCGCGAACTCGAAGTCGCGCTCGTC
>CAZBTT010000594.1:0-3390 GCA_964494295.1 uncultured Acidobacteriota bacterium | reverse complement strand
TGAACCGTTCACCGTTCTTGTTCCGCAGGACGCCGCCTTCGCCTCGGACTCCCTCAGTGACCAGAAGGCCGCGGACCGAGAGGGGCCACACCATGCCGGTGGGATGGAACTGGACGAACTCCATGTCCATCAACTCTGCGCCCGCTTCGTAGGCGAGGGCGTGTCCGTCTCCCGTGCCCTCCCAGCTGTTGCTCGTGATCTTGAAGGAGCGGCCGATCCCGCCCGTGGCCACGATGACCGCCGAGGCCTTGAACACTTTGAATTTGCCGGTCGAGCGTTCATACGCGAGCGCGCCCGAGATCCGGTGGCCGTCCTTGAGAAGCGCCACCACCGTGCACTCCATGTGGACGTCCATGCCGAGATGGATGGCGTGATCCTGCAGGGTGCGGATCAGCTCGAGGCCGGTCCGGTCGCCCACGTGGGCGAGACGCGGATAACGATGGCCGCCGAAGTTGCGCTGAAGGATCTTGCCGTCGGGAGTGCGATCGAAGACCGCGCCCCACGCCTCGAGTTCACGCACACGGTCCGGCGACTGCCGGGCGTGAAGTTCGGCCATGCGCCAGTTGTTGACATACTGGCCGCCGCGCATGGTGTCCGCGAAGTGAACCTTCCAGCTGTCGCGCTCGTCGACGCTGCCGAGTGCCGCGGCGATCCCGCCCTCGGCCATGACGGTGTGCGCCTTGCCGAGAAGCGACTTGCAGACCAGGCCGACGGAGACTCCCGCGGCCCGGGCTTCGATGGCCGCGCGCAGACCCGACCCGCCCGCGCCGATGACCAGAACGTCGTGCTCGAAGGTGGTGAATTCGGCCATGTGGGCGAAGGTTCTTTCAGGGGGGCTAGAGAATGCGGAAATCAGTCCAGCGTCCCATGGACAACATGCGGACGTAGATGTCGGAGAAGGCCACCCAGAAGAGCGAACACCAGGCGAAGACCATGTGTTTGGTGTTGAGCGCGCTCGCGCAGGTGTAAGCGCCGGGGCACATCCCTTTCGATACGGAGTCACGGCGGCCGCCCACCAGATGACGGAGCGAGTGACACGAGAAGGTGTAGAGCGCGAGGAGAAGCATGTTCACGGTCAGGACGATCGACCCGACGCCGATTCCAAACTTCACGCCGCCGGCGCCATCCGCGAACCAGTAACTCTGATACGCGTCATGGGCGAGGAAGAGAATGAAGAAGAGGGCGACATAGAGGAAGAACCGGTGGGCGTTCTGGAGAATGAGAGGAAACGACGCCTCGCCCAGATACTTGTTCCTCGGTTCGCCAACCGTGCAGGCGGGCGGATCCGCCCAGAGCGCCTTGTAGTAGCTGCCCCGGTAGTAGTAGCAGGTGAAGCGAAAGCCGCCGGGGGCCCAGAGAATCAGCAGGGCCGGTGAAAAGGGGATGAACGCGGGCCACAACGCGGGCAGCGGACCGAAGAGGCTGTGGGGCGAGTTGCCGAAGATCTCTGGCGAATAGAAGGGCGAGAGGTAGTTGCCGAAGTGGTAGTGCTCGCCCTGAAAGGCCGCCCAGGTGGCGTAGACCACGAAGGCGAGAAGGACGGCGCCCGTCGCGGCCGGGACAACCCACCATGCGTCCTTTCGGCTCGTCTCCCCGAAACGTCGGGGAGCCATCACATCGATCCCGGCCATCCTCAACTCCTTATGGGGTATCTCCGTCTTCTTCGGAAGTCTCCACGGACTGTTCTTGGGCGGACCCCCTCAGCAAAGCCAGGGGCGCGATCGGACTTGCGGCGAGGATACAGTTACCACCACCGGGGTTCAAGGATCGCGGCGCGGCCCGCGGCGGCGCTGCCCTTTGCGGGCATACAATGCCCGTGCTGTCGCCTGCATCAAGAACACGGAGGCATTTCGTGACCACAGCCGAGAAGGTCCGCAGCTACGACTACGTGAATCACCCGTACGAGAAGGTCCGCGACGCCTTGAGCGCGGATCCGCTGGCCGTGTTCCAGGCCGCGACGAAGACCGCGGCCGCGCGCGCCCACTCCCTCGCTTCAGAACTCCGCGTCGACCTCGCGGGCCTGACCCTCGCCGCCGACATCTCGATCCGGGTTACCGGGACCGAACATCACAAGGCTGCGGCGGGCTCCCCTCCGTCCACCACGATCCACCTCGAGTGGGAAGCGGCGAATCGGCCGCACCTCTTTCCGTTCATGAAGGCCGAACTGGCGATCTACCCGCTCACCGCGAAAGAAACCCAACTCGACTTCTCCGGCCTCTATCAGCCGCCGATGGGAGTTCTCGGAAGCGCCATGAATTCGCTCGTGGGTCACCGCATCGCGGAGAGCTCCGTCCACCGGTTTGTTTCCGAGATCGCGGAGCACTTGAGGAAGTCGCTCAACGACTGAACGGAGACAAACCGGCGGGCGGCCCTCGACGCGGCTAGAAGTACAGGTGCAACTGGGCGAGAAGCGTCTTCGTCACGGCGGAACTCCTCCGGTCCTTGTCGCGGTAGTAGAGAAGACCGAGGTTCACGTGAGTTCGGGGCAGCCAGTCGAGAGCGGCCCCGGTTCGGATCACGCCTCCGCCGGTGTCGCCGGGATTCGTTCGGAGCTGCGGCGTGAACTTCAGCCAGACGCCGCGGTGGGCTTCGAAGGACGTCTCGTTCGCGAGGGTGTACGAGGATCCGGGACCGCCTTCCTGAGAGCGAACGTTCCCTTCGGTCCAGACACTCCACCGTCGCGTTGGGGCGAAGCCGAACGCAACCCCGCCGAGGGTATGGGCGCCTGAGCGGTCGCTCGCCGCGCGCCGCAGCCCGGAGAGTACAAGGGACTTCGAGCCCGACAGATCGAACTGCGCCCGCGCGCTCGCCGTGAAGGCCGCTGTTCCATCGTCGTCGATGAGCGACGCGGCCCGACCGGGGCCAAGCGAGACCTGGAAGAGTGCTTTCTCCGACGAGCGGCTCAGCTCGACACCGTAGATCTGATCGTGCATGTCGAAGCCGAGGGAGCGGCGGGTGTAAGTCGTGTGATCGGCAAGGCGGACACCGTAGGCGGGAAGAAATCGACCCGCCCTGATGCCAAGTCCCTTCGCCGACTGGAAGGCCACCCAGTGTTCGAAGGAATCGATCTCGGCCTTCGCCGTTCTCCCCTGGCGTCCGATCTCCGCGTAGAGCGTCCATCTATTCTTCTGGTAGGCGGCGGTCACGTCCGCGTTCATCATGAAGTTGCGGGACAACGATCCGCCGGTGAAGTCGACTTCGAGCCGGGCCGGTCGCAAAGTCACGCCGAGCTGCAACGCGCCGAGCGAGTCGCCAAGCGCGCCATAGAGGAACTCATGTTCACGGCTCGCGGATGCTCCCGACTTGAACGTCGACAGCCCCACGTTCGAGAGCGAGCGGCCATAAGCAGCGAGAAGGGCTTTGTTGCTTGGGTTATTGAGTGTTGCCTGC
>CAZBTT010000593.1:1914-3394 GCA_964494295.1 uncultured Acidobacteriota bacterium | reverse complement strand
TCCGGTAGCCCACCTTCTTGCCCGTCACAGGATGCTTGATCGTGCGGGACCGGCGATGAATGGTGTAGAGATCACCGGCCTTCAGCCCGGCATTGGCGCCCCGGTCGAGATACATGTAGTCGCGCGTGGTGGCGCTGTCGGGTTCGAGGAGTGTCCCGTTTTGCGGTTCCATGCCCTTGATCTTCAGGCTCTCGTCCTCGATGGACGCGGAGATGTAGCCCGCGTAGCGGACGGTGTCCTGGGAGGCCACGTTGATGAGGGCGTCCATGTCGAGCCATTCCGGCGTGCCCAACTCCTGGGTCGTCTTGACGGTCGTAGTGGTGGTCTCCCCGCCAGCGACGGGCGTATCGGCCATCTGGACCGAGGGAAGGAAGACCGGGTCGCCGGGGTAGATCAGGCGCGCCCGTTTGATGTAGCTGTTGGCTTCCCAGATCTGGGGCCAGAGATACGGGTTCCCAAGATAGCGGCCCGCGATGTCCCACAGGGTGTCACCCTTGACCACCATGTGAAAGGCCTGGCCTTCTCCGATCGACCTCGGATAGTCGTAAGGCGACCAGTGGGGGGCGATTTCAAAGGGGCCGACCTGAGCGGGTTCCTTGGCGGGCTGATCCTGGGCCACGGCCAGCATCGACAGCGACAGACCGAGGACGGCCAGGGAACTCGTGAAGATCTTGCGTTTGGTCATTGGAGAACCTCGCTCCTGAAAAAACCCTCAATAAACCGCCTTGTAGCAGTTCCGGGGCCTTGAGGGTAACAGAGGCTTGTTTCTCTAGTCAAGGGTTAGTCTCATTTTCCTCAAGTTTCACTTGAGGTGTTGCCTAAGACCTCAAGAAAACTAGGGAAATTAAGGTTCGGGGTCCGCCGTGACCCTGGCGAGAATATTTCCGCGCGGCCCTTCGGCCAGCTGCAGAAGACTAACCTGCTCCAAGTCCTTCAAATGGTTCCACTCAGCCGGACCGGCGAGGACGAGCCGGGGTTCGAGGCGGACAAGATCCACGACGGTATTCAGATCCACTTCGCGAACGTGACCGTCATTGTAGAAGTAGCCGGCCATCCACGCGGTGCGCCACGCGCCAACCACCAGCACTTCGCGGTCGTTCGCGGGAAGAAACAGACGACGCCCCGATTCCATTGCGTCCAGAACCGGGGGCGCCACC
Source organism: uncultured Acidobacteriota bacterium (assembly GCA_964494295.1). GTDB lineage: Bacteria > Acidobacteriota > Vicinamibacteria > Fen-336 > JAGNNV01 > JAGNNV01. The sequence continues at coordinate 2,237 of CAZBTT010000593.1, read as the reverse complement.
AAAGTGAGCAGAAGAAGAAAGCCGGCTGCTCCCACGGCGAGGACACGCAGACTCTCCGCACGAGCACGGTCGAAGGCGCGCGAGGCAAGGAAGGTCGCCGCCACCACCCAGATGGCGGGGGTGAGCGCGCTGCGCGCCCAGGGCGCTCCTTCTCGCATGGCGCGGAGAGTGAATGCAAGCAGCACCGCCGAGACGATGAGGCCGATGAGGCCGGCGACCCGGCGCAGCAGCGCCCGCTCGGGCGATAGCAGATCGCCCGCGGCGAAAGCGAGGCCGATCGCGAACGGCGGCAGGCAGGGGAGGATGTAGCCCGGGAGTTTCGA
>CAZBTT010000593.1:0-1904 GCA_964494295.1 uncultured Acidobacteriota bacterium | reverse complement strand
GGCACAGGCGGCACGGCAACCAAGGCCGCGATGGAAACGCCGCTCGACCGTTCCAACCTCGACACGGCCCCTACCGCCGGGGCGATGAGGCCCGTCCAGGGGAACCGGCCCAGGGGCAGCACGGGAATGTAGTAGTAGAAGGGACCGGGATGGTTGTGCACCGTGCTCGTGAATCGCTGCAGGTTGTGATTGAGGATGAAGACCTCGATGAAGTGGAAGCCCTGGTCCAGATAGACGGCGATAAACCACGGGCCGGAGACCACGACAAAGAGGACCACGGAGAGCGGCGTCACCAGACGCGCGACCTCGAAACGCCGCAGGCCAAGAGCGGTCGCGACCGCGACACCCAAGGGAATGAGCGCGCCGATCGGTCCCTTGGCGAGGACCGCGAGTCCCATGAGCCCCCAGGCCGCCGGGGTCGCGACGGGCCCGGCGATCCCGCGGATGGAGAGCAGGAACAAGCCGCTGGCTCCGGTCACGAGGGCCGCGAGCAGCATGTCCATGCTGGCCGCGCGACCGTACGCGAATGCCAGGGGCGCCGTGGCGACGATGAGCATCGCGAACTTGCCGCAGGAGGCTCCGAAAAGACGGGCGCCGATGAGACCCGTGAAAGCGGTCAGGAGCAATGCCGCAAAGACGGCGGACCCGCGTGCCGCGAACTCGGTCTCCCCGAAGACCCGGAAGAGAATCCCGGCGAGCCAGTAGAAGAGAGGCGGCTTTTCGAGCCAGGGTTCGCCCAAAAGGGTCGGCGTGACGAACTCGTTGGCCCGGGCCATCTCCACCGCAACCCGCGAATATCGGGGCTCGTCGGGGCCGAGCAGAGGAATCTGCCCGAGGCGGAAGGTGAGCAGCAAGGCTTGCAAGCCCAGGATCAGAGCCGCATCCTTGAGCGCTACGAAGTTCTTCTCAGGGGCCGGACGGGAAGCGTTGTCGGTGTCGGCCATGCGGATGTGGTTCGCTATTCCCTCAGTGCGTGTGTCTTCGTGGGTGGTGCCAGAGCCGGGAATCGAACCCGGAAGACCTTGCGGTCGAGGGATTTTAAGTCCCCTGCGTCTGCCAATTCCGCCACTCTGGCCAGTGACCGGATCAGACTATCGCGAAGGCGGCCCCTGCGCGAGCACCTTGAGCATGGCGTCGTGGAGGACTCCATTCGACGCCACCACTTCGTCGGCGCCGGTGCCGATGGGGGAGCCGTCGAATCGCGACACCCGACCTCCCGCCTCTTCCACGAGAAGCGAACCGGCGACCACGTCCCATGGCTTGAGACGCTCTTCGAAATAGCCGTCGATCCGGCCCGCTGCGAGGTACGCGAGGTCGAGCGCCGCGGCCCCGTCGCGCCGCAACGCTCGAGCGTGGTGGAGAAAGCGCTCGAAGAGTCGCAGCGTGTGCGCCACGTCGTCGCGCAGGTCGTAGGGGAAGCCGGTCAGGAACACCGAACGCGACAGGTCGTTCGAGGTCGAGACCTTGAGCGGCGCGCCGTTCATCGTGGCCCCACGACCACGGGCCGCGGTGAAGAGTTCGTCCGCCACCGCGTCGTAGACGGCGGCCGCAACTACCGAGCCCCGATGCGCGAGACCGATGGACGTGCAGAAGAAGGGATAGTTGTGCGCGTAGTTCGTGGTTCCGTCGAGAGGATCGACGTACCAGACGTAGTCGGAGCCGCTCAGCGACGGGGCGCTCTCCTCGGCGACGACGTCGTGGCCCGGAAACGAGCGTCGGAGTCTTGCGAGAATCGCGACTTCACAGGCGCGGTCGACTTCCGTGACGAGATCCAGTTCACCCTTGTTCTCGATGCCGATGTTCGTGCCGAGCCGGTCTTTCTGGATGCGGCCCGAGATGAGCGCCGCGTCCGCGGCGACGGCGCGGAAGAGGTCCAGGTCCGGGCTTTGGGGGAGAGCCATCGA
>CAZBTT010000592.1:0-3408 GCA_964494295.1 uncultured Acidobacteriota bacterium | reverse complement strand
TGAGCAGGAGCGTGCGGATGTGGCTCCCGTCGACATCGGCGTCGCACATCAGGATGATCCGGTGATAGCGGAGCTTCGTGACATCGAAATCGTCCGCGCCGACCCCGGTGCCGAGGGCGGCGATGATGTTCCGGATTTCCTCGAAGGCGAGGGTCTTGTCGAGCCGCGCCTTCTCGACGTTCAAGATCTTGCCCTTGAGAGGCAGGATCGCCTGGAACACCCGGTCGCGTCCCTGCTTGGCCGAGCCGCCGGCGGATTCACCCTCGACGAGATACAACTCGCACAGAGCCGGATTGCGCTCCTGACATTCCGCGAGCTTGCCGGGCAGGCCGGCGCTGTCGAGGGCGCCTTTGCGACGGGTGAGGTCGCGGGCCTTTCGGGCCGCTTCGCGCGCGCGGAGCGCGTCCACGCACTTCTGGAGGATGCGTTTGGCGAGGCCGGGATTCTCTTCAAGGAAGGCGCCGAGCTTTTCGTTGACCAGGCTCTCGACGAGGCCCTTGACCTCGGAGTTGCCGAGCTTTCCCTTGGTCTGTCCCTCGAATTGGGGATTTGGAACCTTGACGCTGATGACCGCGCAGAGTCCCTCTCGGGTGTCTTCACCCTGGAACGCTTCCCCGTCCTTGAGCTGGTTCTTGGACTGGGCGTAAGTGTTGAGGGTCCGGGTGAGCGCACTCTTGAAGCCGATGAGGTGGGAGCCGCCATCGTGGGTGTTGATGTTGTTGGCGAAACTGTGGATGTTTTCGGCGTATCCGTCGTTCCACTGCAGCGCGAGTTCGACGATGACGCCGTCGCGGGTCCCGCCCACTTCCACGGGCTCGGGGGTGATGACGGCCTTGTTCTTGTTGAGGTGCTCGACGTAGGACGCGATGCCGCCCTCGTACTGGAACCGATGCGCCTTGCCATCCCGCTCGTCGATGAGCGAGATCAGAATTCCGCGGTTCAGGAACGAGAGTTCTCGGAGCCGCTGGGACAGGGTGTCGAAGGAGAAGAGCGTCGTCTCGAAGATCGTTCCGTCAGGCTTGAAGGTGACCTTCGTGCCGCGGCGATCGGCGGGACCGACCTCGGTGACCGGGGTGACGGGCACTCCGCGCTCGTAACTCTGGGTGAAGGTCTTGCCCTCGCGCCAGATCGTCAGGTCGAGTCGTTCGGAGAGCGCGTTCACGACAGAGATGCCGACGCCGTGAAGGCCGCCCGAGACTTGGTAGGCCTTCTTCTCGAATTTGCCGCCGGCATGAAGTTTCGTCAGCACCACTTCGGCGGTATCACCGAGGCCGGAGGGATGGGGGCCGGTAGGAATGCCGCGCCCATTGTCGATCACGGTGACTGCGTTGTTGATGTGGATGAAGACTTCAACGGTGTCGCAATGTCCCGCGAGTGCTTCGTCGACGGAATTGTCCACGACCTCGTAGACGAGGTGGTGAAGTCCGGCTTCCCCCGTGGATCCGATATACATCGCCGGGCGAACGCGAACCGCTTCCAGGCCTTCGAGAACCTTGATGGTGTCTGCGCCGTAGGCGATCTCGTCGGTTTTTTCGATCATTCTGTGGTGCTTTGAATCCGTTCTTTGCGACCCCTTGCGTGGGGTCCATTTTTGGGCCTCTGCTGATGCGGGCTGTGGATCGAAATCATCCGGCCGCCCGAAGCGCCCTTTGTTTGCCGCTATCCTGCTTTGGTGTTGAAGCCCTTTAGAGCCTCATGGGCATCAGGACATAGCGATGCATGGTGTCGCCATCCTTCTGGCTCGAAGGGTAGAAAATTCCCTGGGCGTCACTATCCTTGAGTTCGATCGTGACCTCGGCGTCGGTCAGTACGGAGAGAAAATCGATCAGGTATTGCGCATTGAAGCCGATGTCCACGGGTTCCCCGCTGTACTCGGCGGCAAAGGTCTCGACGGCCTCCCCTTGATCCGGCGAAGAAGCATGGAGTTCGATCTCGTCCGGCTTCATGGTCAGTCGAATCGCGCGTGAGCGCTCCGTCGACAGCAGGCTGACCCGCCTCAAGGCGTCGAGCAGTTCCACTCTCTTCGCGACCCCGACCTTCGGCCCCTTGGCCGCGATGACCTTCTCGTGGGCAGGAAACTGGCCTTCGACCAGTTTGCTGGTGAGGGTTCTCCGCGGAGTTCTGAAAATCAGGTGATTGTCGGTGCGGGAGAAGTGAACGGTCTCCTCACCCTCGGTCACCTGCTTCAATTCGTGAATTGCTTTTCGGGGGATGAGAACCCGCTCGTCCTTGAACTTGGCTCCCTCCACCCGCTCGCGGGCGAAACAGAGGCGGTGTCCATCGGTGGTCACCATGCTCACGGTTTCGCCGCTCAGAATAAGAAGGGCTCCGCCCAGGTAGTAGCGGGCATCCTCAACCGTGATGGCAAAGCTGGTCTTCGCGATCAACCGGCCCATCACCGCTCCGGGCAGGGCCACTTCCAGACCTCCCTTGCTCTCGGGAAGCGTTGGAAAATCATCTTTTGGAAGAGTAGATACTTTGTAGTTCGTCCTTTCGCTCTGAACGGACACGAAGCCCTCCTCGTCGTCCTTGAGAAGGATGTCGGAACCTGAAGGCAGTGCCTTGATGATGTCGTGCAACTTGCGCGCGGGCAGCGTGGTGGCTCCCGCCTTCTTGACCCGAGCCGGACAAACGGTCTTGACGGAAACATCCAGGTCGGTGGCGGACAGAGCGAGCGACTCATTCGAGGCCACCAGCAGTGCATTGGAAAGAATGGCTATCGCTCCTCTGCGGTCGACGATTCCCTGAATGACTTGAAGATCCCTTACGAGGTCTTCACGGCGAACAGTTATTTCCATGGCCTGCTTTCCAAGAAGCTATTTTCTGAGAGCACGTCTTCTACTTCTTCTACTTGAGAACGAGAACAGATAGATAAGTATCTAGAGTCGGTTCAGTCCTAGAGAAAATCTGATAGATGTCTTTTGTTTTCAGTTTGTTACGATATTCTAAACGATGTTGATTGTTCTGTGAATAAGAACCTTGAAACTGTGCGTGAAAGCGGTACCGGAATACCCTCCACCGGACCCATCAGGGGATGAAAAGTGGAAAAAATACGGAGTTGAGCTCAAGGCTATTTGAGAGAAGCAATAAGGCTGTTGAGAAGCCTGTCGAAATCGGCATCCGCCTTCCGATCCATTTCAACCTTACGGATGGAGTGAATCACGGTTGAGTGGTGCTTTCCTCCAAAACCCCTGCCGATTTCGGGCAACGAGGACGAGGTCAGATGTTTGGCCAGATACATCGCCACCTGGCGGGGGATGGTGACGCTCCGGGAATTGTTCCTGGCCTTTAGATCGGAGATCTTTACCTTGTAGTGATCCGCCACGAACTTCTGAACGGTTTCGATGGAGAGGCGCTTCTCCGGAGCGTCCATCAGATCCTTCATCGCGGCTTGCGCGACGTCAATGT
>CAZBTT010000591.1:0-3416 GCA_964494295.1 uncultured Acidobacteriota bacterium | reverse complement strand
AAGGAGCTTCACCTCCTGCGCTACTTCATCGAACACCAGGGCGCTACGGTCTCCCGCACCGAACTTCTCGAGGCAGTGTGGGGATACAGCACCGTGCCGTTCACCCGAACGGTCGACGTCCACGTCGCGAATCTGCGGCGGAAGCTCGAAGACGACCCGGCCCGCCCGTCGATGATCCTCACGATCCACGGCCTGGGATACAAGTTCGTACCGCCGCCGACGGAATAGGGAACCGCCCAACTATCCGTCTATTGGACACTCTCGTCACCCCCGCGGAAGCGGGGGCCTGGCGCGAACTCCCGTTCGCGTCCGCGAAACGCCGTAACGCGAAAACGCCGACCACGTCCACGTTCACGTTCACGTCGTCGAATACGACGATCCGTTCTCGTTCCCGTTGCCGCGTAACGACGGGTCGTTCACGTCCCCCTCCGTCACTGCGAGGAGGCCATCGAAGAGGTTCCGACGCCATCGAAGAGGTTCCGACGAAGCAGTCCTCGATCGCGCGATTCGTACCGTCCCGAGCGTCAACGCCACCTTCGACGCGGTCGTCACGCCGCATGCAGCGTACGCAACTACCTTGTGGAGAAGGCGGCGGCCCCGCGGCGTTAGACTGCTCGCGCAGGATTGCGCCTCAGGACGAGCAGGGAGCGTGAAACAGGGCCAATAAGGCGGGCGGGGTCCGGAGAATCGCCATCAACACCGGCGGCGGCGACGCCCCCGGCCTCAACGCCGTCATCCGGGCCGTGACGATCACGGCCCTGCGGCGCGGCTATGAGGTCGTCGGCATCCGCGACGGCTACAACGGCCTCCTCCTCCCCGAGCTCTTCCCCCCCGGAGAGGGCCTCATCCCCCTCACACGCTCGCGGGTCTCGGGCATCACGCACCTCGGCGGCACGATCCTCGGGACGACGAACAAGGGCAACCCGCTCAAATTCCCGACCCACCGCAAGGATGGGACGATGTACGAGAAGGACCGCTCGGACGAACTCGTCCGTTGCTTCCGCCGGGCGAAGATCGACGCCCTCATCGCGGTGGGCGGCGACGGCTCGCTCAAGATCGCGAGCATCCTCGCCCAGAAGGGGCTCAAGGTGGTCGGTGTCCCCAAGACCATCGACAACGACCTCGACAAGACGATCATCACGTTTGGCTTCGACAGCGCGGTGAGCTTCGCGACCGACTGCCTCGACCGCCTGCACTCCACGGCCGAGGCGCACCGGCGGATCATGGTCGTCGAGGTGATGGGCCGCTATGCGGGCTGGATCGCCCTGAACTGCGGCGTGTCGGGCGGGGCGGAGGCGATCCTGATCCCGGAGATCCCGTACGACATCGAGCGGGTCGCGGCCTTCCTGAAGGATCGCTACTCGAAGGGGCGCCGCTTCGCGATCGTGGTCGTGGCCGAGGGCGCGGCGCCGTTGGGCGGCTCGACCTCGGTCATCGGCGCTGAACTCGGTCGAGCCGACCGGATTGGCGGGATGGGCGCGCGCATCGCGAATCAGCTGCAGGAGCTGACGGGCGAGGAGACGCGCCACGTCGTGCTCGGCCACCTGCTTCGCGGCGGCTCGCCGACCACGTTCGACCGGCTGATCTCGCTTCGCTTCGGCGCGGCGGCGGTGCGCGCGCTGGCCGAGGGGCACTCGGGGGTGATGGTGGCGCTCGACCCCCCGACCGTGCGCTACGTGCCGCTCGACGAGGCGACCGCCCGTATGAAGGTGGTGCCCGTGACCTGCGACACCATCCTCACCGCCCGCGAGCTGGGCATCGAGTTCGGTGGGTAGGGGCATGCAGGCGAGCTTCGAAGGGCAGTTGCAGCGGGTGGAGACGCCCGACCTGCTGACCTTCGTCAACCTCGGCCGGCGCACCGGGCTGCTCGAGCTGGAGCGCCCGAACCAATCCACCAAGATCTTCTTCCTCAAGGGCGATCCGGTTTTCGCGAACTCGACGCGAGAGGGCCTGCGGCTCGGCGACGTGTTGCGTCGTGTGGGGAAGGTTTCGCCGCGCGACCTCGAGAGGTGTGCGTCGCGCCAGCGTGGGGTGGGAGACCGGATCGGTCAGGCGCTGGTGGCCGAAGGCCTTCTCACCGAAGAGGAGTTGCGGTCGTTCCTGAAGATCCAGGTCTCGGAAGTCATCTTCGACACCTTCACTTGGGGCGAAGGCAAATTCGGCTTCTACGACGACGTCACGCATCCGCCGAACGCGACCACCATCGACATGAACCTCCAGAACCTCCTGATGGAGGGAGTGCGGCGCCTGGATGAACGCGACCGGCTGGCCGAGGCGTTTCCCGACCATGACGTTCTGGTCGAGTCGTTGGCGAACCCCGAGTGGGTCAAGGACAAGATGTCTCTGACGCCGGAGGAGTGGAGCGTCTTCTTTCTCGTGGACGGCCGGCGCAGCCTCGAGGAGATCTGCCTGCTCGCGGGCAATCCCGATGAACTCGCCACCCTGGAGATACTGAATCGCCTCCGGGGCGTGAAGCTCATCGGCATCGTGGCGCCGCAACCGCGGACCGAGGGGGCGATCGACGCAGGGGCAGCGACATCGTTCGGCACGCATGAACACTCTCGCGAGCCGGAGAAGCACCCGGTTTCGGGGATGGTCGCCGCGACCCCTGAACCGCCGGCGCGACCTGTGCGCACGGCCGACAGTGTCTCGATCGTAAGCCCGATGGCGATCCAGTATGCCGCCGACCGGGCGCCTCTGGCGCGGCTGGTTCTCGAAGGTGCTGTGCCTCCGGTTTCCTATCCGCTGCAGCGCGATACGTACACCCTCGGCCGCGGGCCCAAGAACGACATCGTTTTGAACGATCCCAACGTTTCCACCTTCCATGCCCGCATCGAACGCGGGGGCGCGGGATTCACCCTGATCGATCTCAGAAGCACCAACGGAACCGGAGTCAACCTCGAACGACTCAAGGGGCCTGCGCTGCTGCGGCCGAACGACGTGTTAAACCTCGGCCCCGTTCAACTCCGCTACCTCGAGGAATAACCGCAGTCTTCCGGGCGTGTGGGCACCGTCACATCGCCCGGACCCCCGCGAGTCCGGCCGATCCGATCCGGCGTCGTATGGTATCGACATGACCAAGAAGACACTCTTAGGACCCCTCGTGGCGGCCGTGGCCCTCTCGGCCGGTTTCGCCACCGCCGGTGACAAGGAGGCCGAACGCCTCGCGGAGAGCCGCGAGGTGCTAGTCGAACTCGCGGGAATCAAGGAAGGCGCACCGCGGGAGATTCTCGAAAAGGCCAAGTGCGTGATCGTGATTCCCGGAGTGAAGAAGGCGGCAATCGGAATCGGCGGGCGATTCGGGTACGGCGCCGCGGTGTGCCGGACTGACAACGGGGAAGGGCCGTGGGGACCGCCCGTGATGATGTCGCTCAAGGGCGGGAGTGTCGGGTTTCAGATCGGCGGCCAGTCCTCCG
>CAZBTT010000590.1:0-3424 GCA_964494295.1 uncultured Acidobacteriota bacterium | reverse complement strand
TGGAAGTGCGGTTGAGGGAGAGGTGTCGCGCGCACGAGAATGAACGCCAACGCGCGGCCTCCCAGCGGGCGGCCGCCGCGGCCGACGTGGCCCGGATGGCGCGCCGAATGGAGTTGGCCACGGCATACGGTCCGGCGCTCGCGGCGCTGCTCGAAGTGGTGGAGAAGCTGGCAGAGCGTTCCCGCAGGATCGCGCAAGACCTCGAATCGCGCGTGGAGGAGGCGCGGTCCCGGTCTGAAGCGGCAGCCAAGGTCATCCGCGATTGGGGGGGCGCGGAAGCCGACCTTCAGCGCGAACTCGACGAGATCACGGGGGTGCACACGCGGCTCCAGGTGGACGGAGTCCGGCTCGACGATCGCAGGATCATCCTGGAGGAAGAACTCGCCGAGTTGAGGCGGAAGCACATGGCCCCCAGGGCTATCACCTCAGAAAGCGTGTCCGGAGAAAGCCAGGAGATGTTGGAGTCGGCCTTGGCCCGGGCGGAGCAGCGGCGGGAGCGGATCGGGCCGGTGAACCCTCTGGCCGAGCAAGAATGCGCGGAGATGGAGGAACGCGCGCGTTTCTTGACCGAGCAACGCCGGGATCTGGAAGCCTCTATCGCCCAGCTGCAAGACGTGATCACGGACCTAGACGAGCATATCAACGGGTCTTTCAACGAGATCTTCGACAGCATCCGGGAGAATTTTGCCGCCGTCATAGCCATAGTGTTTCCTGGTGCCAAGGGTACGTTGGCGCTCACCGAGGGCAAACGGTCCCCACGCGAGGCGCAATTGTCCGGGGAAGAGGGCTCGTCCGGCGACGAACTGGAACAGGGTGAAGGGACTGAGGTCGTATCGGGCATCTCGCTCAGCGTCAAGTTCCCCAACAAGTCGCCGCGGAGCATGAGCCTGTTGTCCGGGGGTGAGAAAGCGATGACGGCCATCGCCTTTCTGTTCTCCCTATTTCTGGCTCGGCCATGCCCGTTCTACATCCTCGACGAGGTCGAGGCGTCTCTCGACGATGTGAACATCCGCCGCTTTCTCTCGCTCATCCGTAAGTACGGGGACAGGACTCAATTCATCGTCATCACCCAGCAGCGCCAGACCATGGAGGTCGCCGACACGCTGTACGGCGTGGCCATGGAGGCCGACGGCACTTCCAGGGTTCTCTCCAGGCGACTCGGGGAAAAGAAGAGCGAGCGTGACGAACGAGAGCGTCCGCATCACACGGAATCAATGGCTAAGGAGGCTTGAGGGCTTGAGCTACAACTGGTCCGAAGTGTTCATCGGGGTGGAGAAGGGTCTCAGCGTGGCGGCGCCCGAGGAGATGCAGACCTCCCGTAAAGGCTGGATCTCCCAACTGCGCGACGGGCTTTCGAAGAGCCGCAAGGCGTTGCAGCAGCAGTTCGCCTCGGTCTTGTTCGATCGTTTCGACGAGAACCTGTGGGAGAAGATCGAGGAGGCCCTCATCTTCGCCGACGTGGGCGTGGACACCACGGTCTCCATCGTCACCGCCCTCGAGGCAGAGGCGAACGCCGGCATCATCACCGACTCGACCGGACTCATCAACAAGTTGCGCGACATAACCTCGGGGCACTTCTGCCAGGCCGACACGCGTATCGATGTGTCCCACTCGCCCTCTGTGATCCTGATGGTCGGGGTCAACGGTACAGGTAAGACGACCACCATCGGAAAACTGGCCTGGCATCTGAAGGAGCTCGGAAAAGAGCCGCTTCTGGTAGCGGGGGACACGTTTCGCGCTGCCGCGGTGGAGCAATGGGTGGAATGGGGCAAGCGCGTGGACTGTGAAGTGATCCGCCACGAGCGGGGCGGCGATCCGGGGGCGGTCGTCTACGACGGTCTCACCGCGGCCGAGGCCCGGGGGGCCGACGTGGTGATCGTGGACACGGCGGGTCGCCTCCACACCCAGGTGAACCTCATGAAAGAGCTCGAGAAGATCGGCCGGGTCATCAAGAAGCGCATCCCCGACGCGCCACACGAGTGTCTTCTCACCATCGATGCGACCACTGGGCAGAACGGACTCATTCAGGCCCGCATGTTCAAGGAAGCGGTGGACATCTCCGGCGTGGTCCTCACCAAGATGGACGGGACGGCCAAAGGGGGCATCGCGTTGGCGGTCTCTCACGAACTGGATCTGCCCATCAAACTCATAGGCACCGGCGAGAAGATGGAGAGCCTGCAGCCGTTCGATGCCTCGGGCTTTGCTTCGGCCATGTTCGACGAATCGCTGTTGGGCCGCTGAGGCGTGTGGCGGGGCCGCGGCTTGGTTTTCCGACAGCCTCCTAGTAAACTCCCTCCCTCGCGGCTGAAACAGGATCGCTGTGTCATGGCGCCCGTCAGGGTGTCCCGATCGGTTGGGTGACAGGTGTTCGACTCCCTATCAGACAAGCTACAAACGGCGCTTGACGGCCTAAAGAGGCAGGGCAAGCTCACCGACAAGGACGTTGAACGCGCGGCGCGCGAGATTCGTCTGGCTTTGCTTGAGGCGGACGTCAACTTCAAGGTAGTCAAACAGTTCGTCGACAAGGTCAAGGAACGTGCGTTGGGCGCCGAGGTGTTGGAAAGCCTCACCCCGGGGCAGCAGTTCGTGAAGATCGTCAACGAGGAACTGACCGCCCTCATGGGGGCGGCCAGCACCAAACTCACCTTCTCCCCGCGGGTGCCCACCGTGATCATGATGGTCGGTCTGCAGGGATCCGGTAAGACCACGGCCTGCGGCAAGCTGGCCAACTTCCTGCTGGCGCAGGGCAAGAGTCCGGCACTCGCGGCCGGCGACGTCTACCGGCCTGCCGCCGTGGATCAGTTGAAAGCTCTTGGTCAGCAACTCGGGGTCCCGGTGTACGACGAGGGGACCACGGCCGATCCGGTCGACATCGCCAAACACGCGGTTGACTGGGCGCGCGAGAAGGGCCGGGACGTCCTCATCGTGGATACGGCCGGCCGTCTTCACATCGACGAGACCCTCATGGGCGAACTGGTCCGCATCCGGAACACGGTGAAGCCGCACAACATCCTGCTCGTCCTCGACGCGATGACGGGCCAGGACGCCGTCAACGTCGCTCTGCAGTTCCAGGAGAAGGTCCAGTTCGACGGGGTGATCCTCACCAAGATGGATGGCGACGCCCGCGGCGGCGCCGCGCTCTCGGTGCGAGCGGTCACCGGAAAGCCCATCAAGTTCGCCAGCAGCGGCGAGAAACTCGACAGCTTCGAGTACTTCCATCCCGACCGGGTGGCTTCGCGCATCCTCGGCATGGGCGACGTGCTCTCTCTCATCGAGAAGGCGGAGCACGCCATCGACGAGAAGAAGGCGCGGGAGATGGAGCAGCGTCTTCGCAAGGCCACGTTCACATTCGACGATTTCCTCGAGCAGATCCAGCAGGTCCGCAAGATGGGCTCGCTGTCCAGTCTGATCGGTATGATCCCCG
>CAZBTT010000589.1:0-3426 GCA_964494295.1 uncultured Acidobacteriota bacterium | reverse complement strand
CTCTATGCAGCGGGACCCGAAGGGGGGGGATCTCCGGATCGATGGCGCTCCGGATGTAGGGCGCGAAGCCGTCGGCAAGGATCACCGCGTCGTAGGGAACCTGCTTGAGGCCGGTGATTTCGAACCGGCCCGCCGTGTCGGAAGTGGCGGCTTGGCCCGACGAAGGGCCGCGCAGCGTGATCCTGGCTTTCGCCACCGGTCGATCCGCGGCGTCGACAATGACGCCGCGAAGATCGTGGCCGGGGGAGAGACGGCACTTCATGGGTCCGCGCGCGACGACGGGCGTCAGCTCGGATCCGAAACCGCGCGCCGCGGCGCGAACCACAGGACGTCCGCCTCCCGCAACCCCCGATAGAGCGAAGTGGCCCCTGGCGTCAGTCTTGCCCCGAACCATCCCGAACTCGGGATCGACCTCGGCGTAGGGCGAGACATCCCAGTCGGAAGCCTCCACAACGGCGCCGGCAATGGGCTTCGACGTCGTCGCGTCGAGCACATCGCCTTCGACAGTGACCCCGGTTTCGAGCTTTAGGGTGATCCGGCGTCCGGCGGAGACCCGCGGCGCGGCCGTCGGGGCAAAGGGCCTGAGGTGAGCGCGCAGGCCGAACTCCTTGATGCCCTTCGTCTCGAGTCTGAAGGCGCCCTTTTCGTCGGCGGTCACGATGAATGGCGGCTGAGGAGCCTGACCCACCGCGAACAGCGCGATGGCGCCCACCTTCGCAAGGGGAGCCGGCTTTCCGTCCGGCCGGAGGACCACACCGTGGATTTCGTTCGCCGGAACGGGCGGTGGTGAGGGACTGGGTGGCGGACCCTGAACGGCCGCCGCCTGTGCGGCAATGAGAACGCCTAAGGAGAAACTGAGCATGGCCGGCCCCCCACCCAATGTCGGGTCTTACTCTTTGGAAACCGCTCCCGCAAAACGGCGGACGATGTCGGCCGCGGGTTCGATCGACGAAATCGTGGCGACGCTCTTTCCCGCTTGCCAGAAGTCCTTCTCCGGCGCGTCGCGGTTCAGTCCGCGCTTCAGCGCCCAGATCGACTTGAGGCCGTAGATCGTGCGCATCCAGTGTTTGGTCCGGCGGCCCTTGAGCATCCACCGCGCGATGGGTCCCGCCTTCTGACCGAGTCGCTGAACCGAAGGCGTGTTGAGGACCGCGACGGGCACGCCGGAAAGGCGTTCCGTGGTGACGATGTCTTCGGCGTTGGCGCGCACGATCGCATCCTTGTAGGCCTGAGGAGCCTTGCATTCGTTGGTGGCGATGAAGCGTGTGCCGAGTTGCACGCCCGCGTAGCCGATGTCGAGGGCGTGTACGAATTCGTTTTCGTCGCCGATCCCTCCCGCGCAGATCACCGGCACACCGAAGTCCTGCAGTTCGAGGAACAGTTCGGTCTTCGCGAGACTGCCGAGGTGGCCGCCCGCGTGTTTGTTGACCGCGATCAGGCCATCGACGTTCGCAGCCATGGCCTTCTCCGCGAAGCGCCTTTCGGTCGCGTCGTGATAGACGACCGCCCCCGCCGCGTGGGCTTTTTCGACGATCCAACGCGGGTTCCCGAGCGACGTCACGAAGAAGCGGACTCCCTCTTCGAGTGCGATGTCGACCCACTGTTCCATGCGACGTTTGTAGGTCTCGGACGATGCTTCGATGAGAGCGTTCATTCCGATGGGTTTGCCGCCCGACAGTTTCCCGATGAGGCGCAGGCCCTCTCGGAAATCGTGGCCGTGAACGTAGGTCAGGGAAATGGGCTGGACCACGCCCAGGCCCCCCGCGGCGGACACCGCGGCCACAAGCTCGGGATTGCTGCAGGGGTACATGGGTCCGCAGATGACCGGGGTCTCCACCCGCGCATGGCCCAGGAAACGCTGGACGGCCTCGTTGTGGAGACGGGAGGTCATGGCTTGGATAGGGATTGTAATGCCCCATCTCGGCCCGAATTTGGGGCCCCACGGAACCTCTCGAGCGCCCGGTTCGTCTACTCACACAAGAGAGAGGTCAGAAACCATGAAGAATTCCCGCCTTGCATTCACTTTATTGACCGGGCTGGCTGTGGCCGGCCTCGCCGCCCCCCAGGCGCTTGCTGACGGCAAGTCCAAACACAAGGAGCACTCTTCGTTCGGCGAAGAAGTTGCGTCCTGGTTCGAGGGTTTTGGCGAAGGTCTGGCCGAGACGTTCAACGGTCCCAAGCGGACAGCCGCCCCGTTCAAGTGGTCGGGGAAACTGGCTGCCGGGAAGACCGTCGAGGTACGTGGCATCAACGGTCCGATCCGAGCCGTGGCCTCCAGCGGCTCCGAGGTGGAACTCGTGGCCATCCGAACCGGCCGGCGAAACGACCCCGAGTCGGTGAAGATCGAGGTGATCCAGCACGACGGCGGCGTCACGATCTGCGCCGTTTATCCGAGCAAGGACGAGTCGCGTCCGAACGTCTGCAAGCCGGGCGGCTCGCGCATGAACGTTCGCAACAACGATGTGAACGTCGAGTTCGAGGTTCAGATTCCCCGGAATCTCTCCTTCGAAGGCCGTACGGTGAACGGCGGCATCCGTGCCGAGGTCGATGGCCAGGCCGCGGTTTCGACGGTCAACGGCAGCATCGAAGTCACCGCGGGAACCCTCACTGAGGCGACCACGGTGAACGGCTCGATCCGCGCCGAGGTCCGGTCCGATACCAACGCGTCGGACGACATCAAACTCTCGACCGTGAACGGTTCGGTTCGTCTCCGGCTCCCGGAGGGCGTCAATGCCGATGTCTCTGCCAAGACCGTGAACGGCGGCATCACCAGCGATTTCGCCGAGATCGAGGTCTTCAAGAAGTGGGGTCCCCGCTCGGCCTCGGGCAAGCTGGGCCGCGGCGGCCGCGAACTGGAGCTGTCGACGGTGAACGGCGGCATCCGGATCACTCGGGGCGACGACGAGAAGTAAGCGTTGGTAGTGGGAGCACGGGGTTGCTTCGGCGGCCCCTTCGATGCCGCCTCGCAACTAGATGACGGCCGGTCTTCGCCGGGCCGTCATCTAGACTACGCGGCTCCTCATGATTTCTCTCTCCCGCATTCAGAAGCAGTACGGCAAGCAGGTTCTGTTCATCGACGCCTCCTTTCAGCTCAATCCCGGTGAAAAGGTGGGGCTTGTGGGCCCAAACGGCGCGGGGAAGACCACTCTCTTCCGCCTGATCACCGGCGAAGAGACGGTTGACGAGGGCGAGGTCTCAGTGCCTCGGAAGCTGACCATCGGCTACTTTCGCCAGGACGTCGAAGAGATGTCGGGGCGGTCGGTTCTCGATGAAGCCATCGCGGGCAGCGGACGTCTCGGCGACCTTCACCACGAACTCGAAGCCCTTCAGCACGACATGGGCGATCCCGACAAAGCCGACAAGATGGACAAGATCCTGGAGCGCTTCGGCACGGTCCAGGAGGAGTACGACCACCTCGGCGGCTAC
>CAZBTT010000588.1:2429-3431 GCA_964494295.1 uncultured Acidobacteriota bacterium | reverse complement strand
GCGCGCGGAAACGCCGGGGAGGTCGAGGCGACCTGGCTGCGCCGCGAAGGCGACAGGCCCGCGCTCGTCTGTCTTCCCGGCCTCGCCGGCGACCCGATGTGGTTCATGCCTCTCCTCTCCGCCCTCGACTCGAGTCGACCGGTCCTTGGCCTTTCCTTCGTGGGCCTCAAACCCCCGATGGCCATCGCGACCGCCGCGGAAAAAGGTATCGAAGCTCTGCTGTCCGTTCAGCCCCGTGGACCCTACCTGCTTCTCGGGCATTCCCTTGGCGGCGTGCTCGCCTTTGAGATGGCGCGGGGGCTTCGGAGCCGCTCTCAAGAGGTGGGGTTCCTCGGCCTCATCGATACGTTCGTGCCCGGTGCGCCGCGCCGCAATCCGACGAGCCGCGCCCATCGCTTCCGGAGATGGCGAAACCGGACGTTCGCATCGATGCGGAATCGTCTCGGGCCGTTCATGAAACGTCTCGGGGCGAGTGCTCCGCCACGCCGCTCCCTGTTCATCCCCGGCCTCAAGCTCGCGGCCCAATCGCACCGGATCGCGCCCTGCGACCTCGCGGTCACTCTCTTCCGGGCCAACGAGCGGAGCGCGCTCAACGACCTCCCCGGTGACTGGAGACGGCTCGCCCTTCGCGGCGTCGAGGTGATCGACATCCCGGGCCACCATTTCGATCTGATCAGCGGCGGACGTGCGAGGAAGCTGAGCGCGAGGGTCGCCGAGGCGCTGGACCGGAAAACTACCTGAGATCTTCGAGCGTTCTCTTCGCCGTCTTCGTCACCGGATGGGCCGGATAAGCCGCGATGAGCCGCGTGAGTTCGGCCCTGGCCTCCGTCCGCTTGCCGAGGCCGGCCAGGCAGCGCGCGAGAAGGATCTGCAGCCGCGGATCGATGTCGGGTTCCTTGGGAAGGTCGATGCCCTCGCTCAGCATGGTCTCCGAGTTGATGAGGCTGGTATGGGTATCGCTGATTCGCGCGAGTTTCATCGCCAGCTTGGCCTCGAGTCCGG
>CAZBTT010000588.1:0-2419 GCA_964494295.1 uncultured Acidobacteriota bacterium | reverse complement strand
GGGGGCCCTCGCGCAGCATGGGCTCCGAGTCGACGAGGCTCGACTGGGTCTCGATGATGCGCGCGGGCATCATCCGCACTCGTTTGCGCTCGCGCAGGGCGCCCTTGTCGTTCCGGCGGGCCCTCTAGTGAAGGGGCCGCGCGTCGTCGTGATAGTTGAGTTCGTACATCTTCGAGCCCAGGCCGTAGAGCGCCGCGAAGTTACCCGGATCGGCCTTGAGGGTCTTCTCCCACGCCAGCATGTCCCCGCCCTCGAGTTCCGCGGTGGTGAGCAGCTTCAGAAACGCCGCGGCGTCGACGTAGCCCTCGATTCGCGCCACCGCCCGGCCTTCGGGGGTGAAGAAACCGATGGTGGGCAGGCCCTCGACCCCGTGTTCGGCCGCGAGTTCCTGTTCATCCTCCCGCCCCTCGGTGTTCACCTTGACCGAGACCGCGGACTTCGAAAGTCGTCTCACCACTCCCGGATCCTTGTAGGTGGTCTGGTCGAGCTTGTCGCAGAACGTGCACCATGCGGCCCAGAAGTCGACCATCACGATCCGGCCCTCGACGCCCGCCCGGTTTCTCGCGGTCTTGTAGTCCTTCTCCCACTTGAGACCCGCGGCTTCTACCGAGGGGGCGAACGGGAAGGCGATCAGCAGGGCAGCGGCCGCGATAGATCGAACCGCGCCGAATCGCTTCATGATGCCCGAAGGATTCGACGCTTCTCGGCCCACCGCCGTGACGCCTCGACGAAACCGTTGAAGAGGCCATCGAACACTGCCGACGTCTTCCAGAAGTTCTCCGGATGCCACTGTACGGCGACCACGAACTGCCGATCCGGCATCTCCAGGCCCTCGATGATGCCGTCCTCGGGGGAAACCGCGCACCGGATCAGCCCCTCACCGATACGTTTCGCGGCCTGGTGGTGGAACGAGTTCACGCCGACGCGTGGGGTCGACAACAGGGACGCGAGCTTCGAACCGGGCTCGATCGTGACCTCGTGCGCGATCTCGACCCGGTTTTCACCGGTCTCGTGGGTGACTGCATCCGGAACGTCGCTCGGAATATCCTGGATCAGGGTGCCCCCGAGGGCGACGTTGAGTACCTGCAGCCCGCGGCAGATGCCGAGGACCGGCATGTCGCGCCGTACCGCCTCGCGGGCGAGAGTGATTTCGAAGGGGTCCCGAGGAGGGTCGACGCGCCCAAGCGCGGTGTGGGGCACCTCGCCGAAGATCTTCGGATCCACGTCGGTGCCGCCCGAGAGCATCAGTCCATCGCAATTGTCGAGGATCTCCCCGGCCAGCTGCTGCGCTTCATCGAGAGGGTTGCTGAAACCCGACGCGACGATGCTCGGGAGGCCGTGCGCCTTGGAGATAGCGTGCAGATAGTCGAACCGCAGCCAGGCGTGGTTCGTCGTTCCGGGATTGCTTCCGGCGGTGATGACGATGCGGGGACGCGGGCCGCTCACATCCGGTCCGGAATGGGGATGCCGAGCAGCGATGCCACGTCGGTGGTGTGCCGGATGAAGAGATCGACGACGAGAACGCGCACCGCGCGCAGATCCTCGGTCTCGGCGCGCAGAACGCTGTGCGCGGGGTTCTGGTAGTAGCCGTGGAACGCCTGGGCGATCTGGAAGGCGTGCCGGGTCATGACGCTCGGCTCTTCGGTCCGGACGGCGGTTTCGATCGCCTCTTCGGTGCGGGCCATGGCGAGAAACAGGGACCATGCCGAGGAGCCTTCCTCGGTGGCGAGCCATGGGGTCAGAAGATCCTTGTTCAGGGCGCGGGTGAGGAGGGCCTTGACGTCGTGGCCCTCCGAGGCGACCTTCACGAGGATGTTCTTCGCGCGGACCACGCTGTTCTGGATGTAGGGGCCGGTCTCGCCGGTGAAGGCGAGCGCTTCCTCCATGTCGAAGGTGATGATCCGATTGCGCGAGAAGCGCAGCATGAAGTAGCGCAGGGCGCCCACCGCGATGTCGTGAGCGGCCTTCGCGCGATCGGCTTCCGTGCGGTCGGGATCCCGCGTCGCGATCTCGTGCGAGGCCTTGGTTTCGAGCGCGTCGATCAGGTCGTCGGCTTTCACCCCGAGGCCTCGGCGACCCGAAACCTTGACCACGCCTGCGTCTTCGTCGACTTCGTAGCCAAGTTCTTTCGCGGTCGCCTTTGAGAGGACGACCTTCTCGTAGCCCAGATGCCGAGTGCCCTCCGCCGGCCCGGGCCCGGCCACCGCGGCGACGCCGGCTTTCACCACGCGCTGCGGATAACTCTGGCCGACGTCGATGACATTGAAGACAAGCGAGGCACCGGCGCCGAAAGCGGGCGCGCCTTCATCCGCCGATCCGCTGGTCGACGACCACCGCGGTCTTGAGGTCGTCGAGTCGTCGTGGCGGCGGTACTGGCAGTCGAGGCCCAGTTTGCCGAGCTTCCAGAGCGGGTAGCGAC
>CAZBTT010000587.1:0-3439 GCA_964494295.1 uncultured Acidobacteriota bacterium | reverse complement strand
TCAGCCACCTCTCCGCCGACTCGCCGTCCATAGCCCTCGGTCTCTTCGAGGCGCCAAGGCGCGGGATGGCCGGTGGTTTCGCCGCGGTGCGGCGGGCCGCGAAGGTGCTCGACGGGACGTACGAAGCGGATCGCGACGAGGCGGAATTCACTTCCTTCACCTGGAAGGAGTTCACCGACGAAGAGTTCCTCCTGTGCCCGCCGATCCTCGCTATGGGCGGGGATGGCGCGATGCTCGACGCGGGTTTCCAGAACCTCTCGCGGCTTCTTGTCTCCGGCAAGCCCATCCGCGTGGTTGTTCTCGACACCCAGGGACACTCGGACACCGGGGGCCAGGCCACCACCGGCAGCTTCGGGGGACCGCTGGCCCGCAAGGAGCTGGCGCTTCTGGCCATCGCTCACCGCGGCGTCTACGTTCATCAATCCTCGCAGGCCTTGCCCTCGCACCTCATGGGCGGCGTGTTGAAAGGGCTTCGACAGCGTCGTCCCGCTCTCTTCAACATCTACACCCCCTGTCCGATGGAGCACGGCCTTTCTGACTCCGCCGCACCGCGGGCGGCGAGGATCGCTCTCGAAAGCCGGGCCTTCCCGTTCGCGACCTACGATCCGGAACGCGGTGCGACGTTCTCCGACTGCCTGAGTCTCGACGGCAATCCCTCGGTGAACGCGGACTGGCCGAAGTACGTCCTGAGCTACCTTGACGATTCCGGCAGCGAGCAGAAGATTTCGGTCCCGCTGACCCTCGCCGACTGGGCGGCCACCGAGGGACGGTTCCAGGCGCACTTCGCCGACCTCCCGCGCGAACAGTGGGATGAGGCTGTCGCGTTCGATGAGTTCGTCAAGATCCCTCTGGCCGAGCGCGGAGACAAGATCGCGTTCATCCACACCGTCGGGCCGGACCGACGCTTGCGCCGCTTGAGGGTGGCGAACGCCATGGCCGCCCTGGCCGAAGAGAGGCTTCAGTACTGGTCCCAGCTCCGTCAGCTGGCGGGGATCGAAGTCGGAGGCGTCGCTCGTAAGACGGTTGCGGACGCCCTCGAGGCCGAGTCAGCCGCGAAGGTGGCGGCGCTGCGCGCGGACTACGAGGCGCAGATCGAAAAGCTCAAGCGCGAATTGCCGCAGCAGATCGCGCGCCGGCTGGCCGAGGGCCTGATGAAACATGGCGGGGGCGGGGCGCTTTCCGAACTGCTCGCCACACTGCCGTCGGCCGTCCCTTCCGCGCGAAGGGGAGCCACGACGACGCCCACAGCGGCGGCCACAGCACCCGCCGCGGTCGCACCTGCCGCCGCGGTCAGTGTCGCGCCGCCACCGCCGCCGGCCGCTGAGAAAGACGACGGCCCTCTCACCCTCGAGGCTTACATCGACTCGGCGCGCTGCACTACCTGCAACGAGTGCACCAATCTGAACAACAAGATGTTCGCGTACAACGCGGCCAAGCAGGCCGAGGTCAAGGATGCTTCCGCCGGCACCTTCCAGCAGCTCGTCCTCGCGGCCGAGCGTTGCCCGGTGTCGATCATCCATCCCGGCTCCCCCCTGAACCCGAACGAGAAGGACCTCGAGAAGTGGGTGAAGCGGGCGGAGAAGTTCAACTGATGAACTTCTTCGGAGGCTTCCGGCACGGCATCCATCCGCCGGAGGAGAAGGACCTCACGCGCGCGCTTCCCATCCGGCGGATGCCCTATCCCGATACGCTGGTGCTGCCCTTGCGGCAGCACGCGGGCAAGGAAGCGAAGCTGTGCGTGAAGGTCGGGGATCACGTGGAGCGCGGCGATCCGATCGGCCTCGCCGACGGTTTCATGTCGGTGCCGGTCCATGCCTCCGCCGCGGGTACCGTCACCGCCATCAACTGGTGGCCGCACCCCGATGGCTCCATGGCCCAGGCCGTGCACCTCGCGGTCGACAAATATGCGCCCCAGGTCCCGCGCCCGCGTCTCGTGCCGAAGTGGGAAGGCCTCACCGTCGATCAGGTGGTCAAGGCGGTCCAGGACGCGGGGGTCGTGGGCCTCGGCGGCGCGGCGTTTCCCACCCACGTCAAGCTGGTGCCACCCAAGGGCTCAACCGTCCACACCCTCATCGTGAATGGAGCGGAGTGCGAGCCATACCTCACCTCGGACCACCGCACCATGGTCGAGTTTCCGGAGCGCGTCCATTTCGGCTGCCGGATCATGATGCAGACCCTCGGGGTTTCGAAGGCAGTCATCGGGATCGAACGCAACAAGCCCGATGCGATCGAGGCGCTCGCGCGGACAAAGCCCGCGGATCTCGACATCACCATCCTTCCCCTGACCGTGAAGTATCCCCAGGGCGCCGAGAAGATGCTGATCAAGGCGGTGACCGGTTTCGAGGTGCCCTCGGGAAAACTTCCGGTGACGGTGGGCGTGGTCGTCCAGAATGTGGGATCGCTCGCCGCCATCGCCGAAGTGTTCGACACCGGCGTGCCGCTGATCGAACGCATTGTCACGGTCACGGGTCACGGCCTGATGCGTCCCGCCAATCTCATCGTGCCCGTGGGCACGCGGCTGCGCGACCTGCTCGCTCACTGCGATGGCGTCACCAAGGACGCGGCCGAAGTGATCATCGGCGGACCCATGATGGGCATGTCGCAGGCGAATCTCGACGCGCCGGTGATCAAGGGGACAACCGGTGTCGTGGTCCTGGCCGCGCACCAGATCCGCGGGGAGGCCGTCTATCCCTGCGTGCATTGCGGACGGTGCCTTGAAGCCTGCCCGGTCTTTCTGAACCCTTCATTGCTCGGCGACTTCGCCCGGGTGCAGCGTTACACGGACATGGCCGACCATCACCTGGCCGACTGCATGCTCTGCGGCGCCTGCTCGTATGTGTGTCCCTCGAACATACCGCTGGCCCAGCTCTTCCAGGCCGGCAAGGCGGGTCTGCGCCGCATGCCCAAGCCGGGGGCGGCATGAGCTTCGACAAGCTGTTCGTCACCGCCTCGCCTCACATCAAGGCCGCGGACAGCACGCCGAGGATCATGTGGCACGTGGTCGTGAGTCTCGTGCCCGTCATCGTCTCTTCCGCGTGGTTCTTCGGGATCAGCGCGCTGCTCGTTATCGCCGCGGCGACCCTGGGCGCGGTGCTCACCGAACGCTTCACGGGAAGGCCGGGCGCGCTCCGCGACGGATCGGCCACAATCACCGGCCTGCTCCTCGGTCTGTGTCTTCCTTCGGGTTTCCCGCTGTGGATGGCCTTCCTCGGCGGCGCCTTCGGCATCGGTTTTGGCAAGTCGGTGTGGGGCGGCCTCGGCCAGAACGCTTTCAACCCGGCGCTCGTGGGACGGGCGTTCCTGCAGGCCGCGTTTCCGGTGGCGATCACCCCCTGGCCGAATCCCGGCGGTTCGTTCCGGACGCTGAACGGCGACCTCTTCGCCTGGCCCTTCCTGAGCCCGGCCAGCCATCCCGTCCCCGGGGCCACGCCTCTCCGCC
>CAZBTT010000586.1:0-3440 GCA_964494295.1 uncultured Acidobacteriota bacterium | reverse complement strand
AGCGCACGTTCGCGAGCCTCGTTGAGCGCGCCCGGGCGCGTCGCCGGGAAATCGGGGCGTTCATGCGCGGCCTCGACCTCGGCAAGACCGAGCCCTCGCACCTCGACACCCACTCGGAAGCGAGCCTCCAGGGCCTGATGGAATGGGGGGCGCGTCTGGAAATGCTCGCCGACTCGGCCGAGGTCGACAAGCCCGATTTCACCCAGCAGCACCGCGTGCTGGATCAGCTCGAAAGCACCACGGAAATGCTCGTGGTGGACGTCGAGCTGACCCTGCGCCGTTACAAGGACCGGATGAGCGCTCGAGGCCTCGAGCTTTCACCTCTCCCGGTTTGACAAGCTCAAGACCCCTCACCTAAAGTCGCAAGTTCCCGCGCGAGCCTTGGCCCGAGCGCCCGGAACGCGGCCCGACGTTTCCCCCCGACGTTCCTCGAGACAATCCCCTTTCGAACCTAAAAAGACCCGAAGAACTACTGAAATGGCGACTTTCGTCCCTTCCGCAAAAGACATCAAACGTGAATGGTTCCTGATGGACGCTGAGAACGTCGTCATCGGCCGCCTCGCCACCGAGGCCGCGCGCCGCCTCGCGGGCAAGCACAAGCCGACCTACACCACGTTTCTCGACACCGGCGACCACGTGATCATCGTCAACGCGGCCAAGGTCGCGTTCACGGGCCGCAAACTCGAAGGGAAGCTCTACCGCCGTCACTCCGGCTACATGGGCGGACTGACCGAGACACCCGCGAAGGACCTGCTCGCGAAGCGTCCAGTGAAAGCGGTCGAAGAAGCCATCAAGGGCATGCTCCCGAAGACCAAGCTTGGGAACCAGATGTACACCAAGCTCAAGGTCTATGCGGGCAGCGCGCATCGTCACGCCGCGCAGCGCCCGACCCCCATCACTCTGAAGTCGCCCGGCACCCGGGCTAAGTAACCGAAGATTCAATAGAGAACCACCTTGGCAACTGCAATCACAGAAAATCTCGGCACCGGCAAGCGCAAGACCGCCGTCGCCCGCGTTCACCTCCGCCCCGGCAAGGGCGCCTTCTCGCTCAACGACCAGAGCCTCGATGAATTCTTCGGCGGTCATGAGACCCTCAAGATGATCGTGCGCCAGCCGTTCGTGGCCACAGAGACCCTTGAGAAGTTCGACGTCATCGCCACCGTCAATGGCGGCGGCGTCGCCGCCCGCGCCGGCGCCATCCGTCATGGCATCGCCCGCGCCCTCCTCGATCTCAACGAGGAGTTCCGCGCCCGCCTTCGTAAAGAAGGCCTCCTGACGCGCGATTCGCGCATCAAGGAACGCAAGAAGTACGGCCAGAAGGGCGCCCGCGCCCGATTCCAGTTCTCGAAGCGTTAGAAAGACTCAAAGACTCATATGGAAACCACACCGTCCGTTCCCCAGATCGCCATTCCCGCCACTTCCATGGTGGACATCAAGGACCTGCTCGAAGCCGGGGTCCACTTCGGCCATCAGACCCGCCGCTGGGATCCGAAGATGCGCGAATACATCTTCGGCGAGCGCAACGGCATCTACATCGTCGACCTGCAGAAGACGCAGGCGATGTTCGGCGAGGCGCTCCGCTACGTCCACGACGTGGCCGCTTCGGGGGGCGTGGTTCTCTTCGTCGGCACCAAGAGACAGGCTCAGGACGTGGTCGCTGAGGAAGCGGTGCGCTGCTCCATGCCGTTCGTGAACGAGCGCTGGCTCGGCGGCCTCCTCACCAACTTCGCCACCGTGAAGAAGAGCATCGATCGCCTCAAGCAGATCGAGATGATGCTCGCCGAGGGCCGTCAGGACCGCCTCACCAAGAAGGAATTCAACGGCCTCGCCAAGGAACAGGTGAAGCTCGACAAGAACCTCAAGGGCATCCGCAACATGAAGAACCTGCCCGACGTCATCTTCGTGGTCGACACCAAGAACGAGGCGATCGCGGTGGCCGAAGCCCGCAAGCTCCGCATCCCCGTGGTGGGCATCGTCGACACCAACTGCAACCCCGACTTCGTGGACTACGTGATCCCCGGCAACGACGACGCGCTGCGCTCCATCCGCCTCTTCGCGAGCAAGATGGCCGACGCCGTTCTCGCGGGACGCGGACTCCGCGAAGCCAAGTCGGCCGAGATGGCAGCCACGGCGCGGGCCCGGACCGCGGCCTCCGCCGCCGCCTCGGTCGCTGCCACCGCTGCCGCCGCCGCGGCAACCCCGGTGGAAGCCACCGTCTAGCGACGTCTTCGGGGGTTTGGCCATAACCCCCGCCCGTCGGCCGTGCCCCACGCCCCCTCTTGAGTTCCCCATGATGTTTCGAGGGGAACCCGAGCAGGGGGCATCGATTTCTAAGCCCATTTCTAAGCAAAGATCAGGAGACCCATGAACATCACAGCTGAATCCGTCCGACTCCTCCGCGAACAGACCGGCGCGGGAATGATGGATTGCAAGAGCGCGCTCGTGGAAGCCGCGGGCGACATGACCAAGGCCCAGGAGGTCCTCCGCAAGAAGGGACTCGCCGCCGCCGCCAAACGCGCGGGCCGCGCCGCCAGCGAGGGAATGATCGGGCACTACATCCACCCCGGCGCCAAGGTCGGCGTCCTCGTCGAGATGAACTGTGAGACCGACTTCGTGGCCAAGAACGAAGACTTCCAGGCCATGGTCCGCGACGTCGCCATGCACATCGCCGCCGCTTCCCCGAACTACGTGACCAAGGAAGAGGTTCCCCAGGCCATCGTCGACAAAGAGAAGGAAATCTACAAGGCGCAGGCGATCGGCGCGGGCAAACCCGAGGCGGTGGCCGACAAGATCGCCGAAGGCAAGCTGAAGGACTTCTACGCCACGAACTGCCTGCTCGAGCAGGCCTTCGTCAAGGATCCGAAGATCACGGTCGGCCAGCTCATCCAGGAGAAGGTGGCGGTGATCAAGGAGAACATCCTGGTCCGCCGCTTCGCTCGTTTCCGCGTCGGCGACGCGACACCGGGTAGCCCGACCGAGTAGCCTTAAGGGCATGGCGAAACAGGCAACCCGCTCCTCCAAACCAAAAGGCGGGTCGGAAGGCAAGCCGGTCTATCGCCGCGTCCTCCTCAAGCTCTCCGGCGAGGCCCTCCTCGGCGCCAAGACTTTCGGTATCGACCGCGCCTTCGCGGACTACCTTGCCGAGGAAATCCGCGAGGCCCACGCCCTTGGCGTCGAAATGGGCATCGTGGTCGGCGGGGGTAACATCTTCCGCGGCGTCTCCGACGCGGCGTATGGAATGGACAGAGTCTCGGCCGATCACATGGGCATGCTGGCCACCGTCATCAACGGGCTGGCCCTTCAAGACGCCATGGAGCGGGCGGGCCTCGCCACGCGCGTGCTCTCCGCGATCGAGATGCGCCAGGTGGCCGAGCCCTTCATCCGAAGGCGCGCCATCCGGCACATCGAGAAGGGCCGTATCGCCATCTTCGCGGCGGGCA
>CAZBTT010000585.1:0-3450 GCA_964494295.1 uncultured Acidobacteriota bacterium | reverse complement strand
ATGCAGATCGTCGGCGAGCTGCGCGACCAGGGCCGCGTTACCCGGCCGCGGCTGGGTGCCGAGTTCGACGACGTGGCGCCCTTCGTCGCGCTGGACGCGCGCCGGGCCTATGCGTCCGGCGCGCGCGTAGGCGTGGTCGGCCTGGACTCGCTGGCCGAGCGCATCGGCCTGCAGGTGGGCGACATCATCGTCGGCATGAACGGCACACCCATCGGCCAAAGCGGTGACCTGGCGCGGGCCCCTCTGGCCCGGGCCCGACGCGCCGAGAAGAGCGACGATTGCGCCCTCCTCGACCGGCATCGAGAGGCGATCGAGGACGGGCGCGCCGGCGCCGAAGCGCTTCGTGACGTCCTGTAGTTCGACGAGTGCGCTCACGGGATGATCTTACGGGCGTGCCGCATCAGGGTTCGCTCGGCGTGCTTGACACCGCGGGCGGGCCCGTCCTACTCTCCTCGCCGTCCCATTGTTATAGAGATAAGACAAGTCGCTCCCGCCTCGCGCAACCCTGGAGACCCATGACTATTCAAAAGACCAGCGTGCTTGTGGGGCTCCGGATCGCCATGATCTTCGTCCTCGTCCAGGCCCTTCCCCGCGACGCATGGGCCCAGCCGGTACCGGAGAACGAGCGCACGCCGGTGGATATTCGACGAACCACCCTGCTGGTGAGAGACATCGACCGTTCCCTTGCTCTGTATCGCGATGCCCTTGGTTTGAAGGTCGTCTACGACCAGAAGATCGGGGGCGACGACGGTGTGCGGCTGGTTCTCCTGCGCGCCAACGATGTGTTCATCGGAGCCCTTGGGTTGATGCAGCGCCTTTCCGTGGAGGAGCGGGCGAAGGCCGCCTCCTTGCCCGTCGTCCACGAGAAGGCGCGCGCGGGACAGGTGATCCTGGTGATCAACTCGAAGGATCTGGATCAGCGCTTCCCGAAAGTGAGGAGCGCCCCGGGGGTGAAGGTCAGCGCCGAACCTCATCGGGTCGAGTATCCAGGCGCCGACGGCGGGACCATCCCGGTGATGGTCAGCATGGTCTGGGACGCCGATGGGTACTTCGTCGAACTGAATCAGATCCTCGGAAGGCCCGCAGGCGCCTCGAAGTGAGGCGCCGCTTCTGTGACACTGCCCTCGGTCAGGTCCACTGCGTCGAGGCCGGCGCGGGCGGCGGCCCGCCTTTGTTGCTGCTCCACCAGACCCCCCGGTCCGTCGACGAATTCGCCGAAGTGCTGCCGATTCTGGCCGCGCGCCATCGTGTGATCGCCGTCGATACTCCGGGGTACGGGGCCTCGGATCCCGTTCCCACCCAGCCGGAGATCGCCGACTACGCCGCCGCGATGATCGCGGTTCTGGACCAACTCGATGTGGCGAAAGCCATCGTCGTGGGACACCACACCGGCGCCCTGATTGCCGTCGAGATGGCGGCCGCGACCCCGATGCGCGTGGACCGTCTCGTCCTCTCGGGGCCCATCTACATGGACGTCGAAGCGCGCGCCCGCCTGCGGCCGCTGTTCGAGCAATGGCGGATCCAGGCAGACGGCTCTCATCTCAAGAAGAAGTGGGACGGCATGCAGGCGTGGCTGCCTCGGCCCGATCTCGTCCAGCGTCTCGTGGTCGACATCTTCCGCGCCGGGGAGACGAGCGAGCAGGGACACATCGCAGCCGCAAACTATCGAATGGAGGATCGCCTGCCGGTGGTGCAGTGCCCGGGGTTGCTGATGTTCGGGAGGCGTGACGTGTTCGCACCGGTGGAGGCGGCCGGGCCGTTTCGCCACGCGCTCCGCCCCTGCCGGGAGGCCATCCTCGACGCCGGCATGTTCCCCGCCAACGAAGTGCCCGCCGAATTTGCAGAGGTCCTGCTCGACTACGTGGGTGGCGCGCCATGAGCGAGGCGGCCGCGCGAACGCTGGAAGTGGCGAAGAGGGCCTTCGAGCACTTTCGAAACGGACTCGGCAGCGGAAACTGGCAGCCCTGGCTCGATGCGCTGACCGACGACTTCTCCTTCCGCTTTCCGATGGGACGGTGGCGGGGCGAACATCGCGGCAAGGGTGACGCGGCCGAGTTTTTCGCCTATGTCCGGCAGGTCTACCCGGAAGGCCTGGAGCTCGAGGTCGATCGCGTGACCGCTAACGAGAGCACAGTGGTGTTCGAGTTCCGCGACTGGGGAGCGCTGGTTATCCCCGGACAGCCGCCCCGCGAATATCGGAATCGAGTGGCGGTATCGCTGGATGTGCGCGGAGATCGGATCGCGGCCTACCGCGAGTACTTCGGCTCCGACGGCGTCCCTGACTGACCCCTGATGACCGCGCTTCGTCCGCTGGTTCGACGGCTTCACCTCATCGCTACCGCGGTGTTCGGCCTTTTCGCGATCGCCGCGGGCCTTTCCGGGAGCGCTCTCGTCTTCCGGCCGGAGTTGGAGCGAGCTCTGTACGAGCCGCCCGTCGTCGCCGGAACCACACCGCTTCCTCTCGAAACCCTGCGCGCCCGCGCGGCCGAGGTCGAACCCACGCGGCGAATCTCTATGTTGATCCTGCCGGACCGCCCTGACCGTCCGGCGCAGTTCATCCTGCAGAAGCGGGATGCCCGCACCCTCAAGGAAGCCGATCAGATCGCGGTCTATGTGAATCCCTACACCGGGGTCGTCGAAGGATCTCGTCGTAGAGAAGCCAGCATGCTGGGCCGCCTTCGGGACCTCCACTTCGCATTCTTCGCGGGACCTGCCGGCCTGACCTTCAACGGGTACGTCGCCATGGCTCTCGTGTTCCTGAGCGCCAGCGGCTTCATCCTGTGGATTCAGGCCTCGCCGGCTCGTCAGCGTTTTCGATTCTCCCTCCGCGGCAATGTCCGAAGCGTGATCTGGAATCTGCACCGTCAGGCCGGGCTGGTCTCGTTCGCGCTTCTGATCCTCGTCTGCGTGACCGGCGCCTACTACTCCTTCCGGGATTCGTACCTCACGGCCATTCAGGCCGTGACCGGCTCCGTACCGCCGCGTGGCGTGCCGGCGGCCGGGCCCGCGAGCCCATCCGAGCCGCCGAAGTCGATCGATCAGATCGCGGCGGCGGCGCGAGCCGCGTTTCCCGAGGGACGCCTCGCGGTTCTCCGGATCCCGGCGCGGGAAAGCGCGGCCTGGACCGCTACGTTCCATCGCCCCGGCGACCTCGGTGAAAGCACCGACAGCGGGCCCACCCTCCATCTGAACCCGTTCACCCTCGAGCCCGTTCGCAGAGACGACCGCGCGGACATGCCCCTGGGCGCCCGTCTGGTCAAGGGAATGGAGCCGGTGCACTACGGCAAGTTCGGCGGCCTCCCCACCCGGCTGATGTGGTTGGGTCTGGGCCTGCTCCCTCTCGGCTTCGCGCTCAGCGGGGCCGCGATGTGGTGGAACCGGACGAGGGCCGTAAAACCGTCCGGGAAATAGCGCGCCCGGGGCGCGGGCTTGACGAGTTCGCGGAAACTG
>CAZBTT010000584.1:0-3454 GCA_964494295.1 uncultured Acidobacteriota bacterium | reverse complement strand
GTGGGCCAGACGGGCAGTCAGGCCTGGAAGCAAAAGCGGGTGCGGGGTTACGGCAGGTTACGAAGAACCGGCGGGGCCGTTCCCCCGGGGGTGGACTCATCGCTGATTTGACGTCGCACCACGAAGAAACGCCGTACGCCGATCACCGCCGTCGCCAGACCCAGGCCCACAAGCGTCCGCTGGATTCGCCTTCGAGTGACTGGTGCCAACGGACTGTGGTGCTCACAACGAAAAAGGGCGCACCCGAAGATGCGCCCTTCTTTCCGGCCGGCGGATTCTTACGAGTCCGCCCCGTACGTCCCGCCCGTGACGACCTCTTCGGTCGCGAGGTCGGGCTTGTAATCGTTGTCGAACGTCTCCTCGCGGGCCTCGTAGACCTCCTCGGGGATTTCCACGCGCTGGTAGTACGGCATACCCGTGCCGGCGGGGATGAGGCGGCCCATGATGACGTTTTCCTTGAGACCGCGGAGATGGTCGACGCGACCGGAGATCGCCGCCTCGGTGAGGACGCGGGTGGTCTCCTGGAAGCTCGCCGCCGAGATGAACGAGTCGGTGGAGAGCGACGCCTTGGTAATGCCGAGCAGAATCCGCTTGGCTCCGGCCGGGGCCTTCCCCGCCGCCTCGAGCTTCGCGTTCTCGCGCATGAAGCGGTAGAAATCCACCACCTCGTCCACCAGGAAGTCGGAGTCGCCGACCTCCTCGATCTTCACCCAGCGCATCATCTGACGGCCGATGACTTCGATGTGCTTGTCGTTGATCGCGACGCCCTGGAGGCGGTAAACCTCCTGGATTTCGTCGACCAGGTAACGCTGCAGTTCATCGGCGCCCTTGACCTTGAGGATGTCGTGGGGATCGATCGGGCCGTCCATGAGCGGGTCGCCCGCCACCACCGCCTCGCCTTCACGCACGTTGACGTGCGCGCCGCGGGGCAGCTGGTATTCATGCTCTTCACCATCGGGCGTCACCACCAGCACCTTGCGGTGCGACTTGGTGACATCGCCGAACTTGACGAGACCGTTGACTTCGCTGATGACCGCGGGCTCCTTCGGACGACGGGCCTCGAAGAGTTCGACCACGCGCGGAAGACCGCCCGTGATGTCTTTCTGCTTCGCGGATTCGCGCGGAATCTTGACCAGCACGTCGCCTGCGTCGACCGTCTGTCCGTCCTGCACCATGAGGTGCGACCCGGAGGGCAGAAGGTAACGACGCTTCGACTTGCCGTCGTCACCCTTGATTTCGATCCGGGGCTGCTTCTTCTCATCGGGCGAGTCCATGATGACGAGGGCGGAAAGACCCGTGTTCTCGTCGACGTGTTCGCTGACCGTCTGCTTGTCGAGGATGTCCTTGAAGGTGACGGCACCGGCTTCTTCGGTGAGGATGGAGAACGAGAAGGGATCCCATTCGACGAGAAGCTGGCCGGTTTCGACCTCCTGGCCTTCCTTGACCTTGAGCTTGGCGCCGTACACGATCTGGTGACGCTCGCGCTCGCGGCCCTTGGAGTCGGCGACGAGCATCCAGCCGCCACGGTTCATGACGATGGACTCGCCCTTCTTGTTCTTGACCGTGGTCAGGCCCTGGAAGGCCACGATGCCCGGGTGTTTGGCTTCGACTGTCGACTGCTCGGAACGGAGCGAGGCCGCGCCGCCCACGTGGAACGTGCGCATGGTGAGCTGGGTTCCGGGTTCGCCGATGGACTGGGCGGCGATGACGCCGACCGCCATGCCGATTTCGACGATCTTGCCGGTGGCGAGGTCGCGTCCGTAGCACAAGGCGCAGACGCCGCGCGCGGAGGCGCAGGTCAGAACCGAGCGGATGCGGATGTGGTCGACGCCCGACGCGTCCACATGAGTGGCCTTGTCTTCGGTGACTTCCTCATTCGCGCCCACGATGACGCTGCCGCCGAACGGGTCGCGGACGTCCATGACGCTGACGCGGCCGATGATGCGGTCGCGCAACGGCTCAATGACCTCGCCCGACTCGATGATCGACCGGATCTCGATGCCCTCGGTCGTGCCGCAGTCGTATTCCGAGATGATGACATCCTGGGACACGTCGACGAGGCGACGGGTGAGATAACCGGAGTCGGCGGTCTTGAGTGCGGTGTCGGCCAGACCCTTGCGGGCGCCGTGGGTGGAGATGAAGTACTGCAACACCGTGAGACCTTCACGGAAGTTGTTGGTGATCGGGTTCTCGATGATCTCGCCGGAGGGGCGGGCCATCAGGCCGCGCATGCCGGCGAGCTGACGAAGCTGCTGCTTCGAACCGCGGGCGCCGGAGTCGGCCATGATGTAGATCGGGTTGAAGTTCCCGACCTTGTCCTGGCCCTGCATGCTCTTGAACATCGCGTCGGCCACGTTCTCGGTGGCTTCGGTCCAGATCGCGATGACCTTGTTGTAGCGCTCGCCATTGGTGATGGCGCCGTCGAGGTACTGCTTTTCGACCGCGAGCACGTCCTTGTGGCCCTGAGAGACGATGGTGTCCTTGACTTCGGGGATCACGAGATCGGTGATGCTGATCGAGATGCCGGCCTTCGCCGCGTGAAGGAAACCGAGGTCTTTGATCGCGTCGAGGGTATGGACGGTCTTCTCGAGGCCGTAGCGGAGGTATACGTACTGGACGAGCTGCTGCAAGCCGCGCTTCTTGAGCAGGCCGTTGACGAACGGAATGCCCTCGAGATGGTCGGCGAGGATGCAGCGGCCGACCGTGGTGTTGATGACCTTGTTCTTGATGTGCTGGACTTCGGCCCGGACGACATCCTGATCGTCGTCCATGGTGGTGAGGTCGATCAGTTCACCCGTGTACTGCAGACGGATGGAGGCCAGAGTCTCGACTTCCCCGGCGGCGAGCGCGTAGAGAACGTCCTCGATGCAGGCGAAGGCGCGGCCGGCGCCCTTCGCGTTCGGCTTCTCCTTGGTGAGGTAGTAGCAGCCGAGAACGATGTCCTGGCTCGGGACCGCGATGGGCTGGCCATTCGCGGGCGAGAGGATGTTGTTCGCGGAGAGCATCAGAACGAGAGCTTCGATCTGCGCCTCGGGAGTGAGCGGGACGTGGACGGCCATCTGGTCGCCGTCGAAGTCGGCGTTGAAGGCCGTGCAGACGAGCGGATGGATCTTGATCGCCTTGCCCTCGACGAGCACTGGCTCGAAGGCCTGGATGCCGAGACGGTGCAGCGTGGGAGCGCGGTTCAGGAGAACCGGATGTTCGGAGATGACCTCGTCGAGGTAATCCCACACTTCCGGATGCTGCTGTTCAACCTTCTCCTTGGCGGCCTTGATCGAGCTGATCTTGCCCTCGCGCTCCAGCTTGGAGTACACGAACGGCTTGAACAGTTCGAGCGCCATCTTCTTGGGCAAACCGCACTGGTGCAGTTTCAGCTCGGGGCCGATGACGATGACGGAGCGGCCGGAGTAGTCGACGCGCTTGCCGAGCAGGTTCTGACGGAACCGGCCCTGCT
>CAZBTT010000583.1:0-3457 GCA_964494295.1 uncultured Acidobacteriota bacterium | reverse complement strand
TCGCCCTCACATTCGCGGACCGCATGTCGTTTGTCTATGCGATGGTGCGAAGCTGCCGCTTTGCAAGCTTTTAGAGGAGCCTTGCGTCCCGCTCGTTCGGGCGAGGCCCATCGCCCTCCGCACTCACGTGCCGCGTCTCGGAGTTTCTGAACCGCCGACTAAAAGGTTCGGCGCGCTTCGATGGCATCGCGCGGTAAAACCAAGCCGCGCTCGGTGGGTAGCTGCGGACGATGGGCCTTGGCTCGCCCTCACATTCGCGGACCGCATGTCGTTTGTCTATGCGATGGAGCGAAGCTGCCGCTTCGCAAGCTTTTAGAGGAGTCTTGCGTCCCGCTCGTTCGGGCGAGGCCCATCGCCCTCCGCACTCACGTGCCGCGTCTCGGAGTTTCTGAACCGCCGACTAGAACGTTCGGCGCGCTTCGATTCGCAGACGGCGGAGCCAGTTCGTGCGCTCGGCCACGATCGGGGCGTCCTTGAACTGCTGCATCTGGCCGATGACGTGGAAGGTCGATTTCGGCGACTGCGCGAACGCGATCTCGGCGCGATGCCCGCGCCAGCCCGTGGCCCAGAAGAAATCGTCGCCCGCGTACGCGGCCACGGTGACGTCCTTGTCCATCTTCGCGTAGGTGTATTCGCCGCGGAAGCGCGCATCGCGCAGGGAGCCGAGCACGAGCGCCGCCCAGAAACCGTCGCGCTGATCGGGCGCCTTGCGGTTGCGCGCGGCGTCCACCACCACCTGCATCGGAATCGGCGTGTCGGTGCGCAGACGCAGAGTCAGGTCCATCACCTCGTACTCGCGGGTGATGAGGCCGTTCACGCGCGTGTTCTGACGGCGAATCATCCGCTCGAGATGTTCGAGCTTGTCGAACTTGAGATAACTCGCGGAAAGGTCCACCCGCTTCCCGGAGCCGAAACCGAGATCCAGCGACCCGCCGGTGATCGTGACGCCCTCGCCCGCGCTCGACCCCTCGGTGTCGAGGGAGTCGATGAACACGTGTGAGCCGCGCGAGTAGATCCCCGAGACGCGCGCGGTGGCTTCGCCGGTCTCGTTCTGATGGACCGTCCACACCGCCGCGCCGCCCTGGATCCGCAGGTCCTTGTCCCAGATCATCTCGGTGAGGCGGAACGGCATCTTCATCCGGCCCGCGTCGACCTTGATCGCGGTGGACAGGTTGACCCCGAGATAGGCGATATCGAGGCGGATGCTGCGCGAGTCGTAGTTGTCGCGGATGAGCGCGAGGGGAAGAGGAATGTCCTTCGGCTCGAGGTTGTTGTCCTTCGAGTAGTTGATGTCGGCGCCCAGGCCCATGCGCAGGACGTTCGTCTCGACTTCGAACTGCGGCCGGATCTGGAAGCGGGTGCGGCTCGCCGGCACCGGATCGGGCTTGGTGAAGAAGTTGTCGTTCCACTCCTGGCGGATGAGAACGTCGCCGGTGATCGGAGCCTGCTGCTGTTGCTGGGCGAGGGCGGGCGTGGCGAGGGAGAACGCCAGGAGGGTGAGGGCGAGGCGGAAAGCGGGACGAACGACCGTTTTCATGTTCATTGGCGAAAGAGTCTAACGGGGTTGGGAGGTCCCACGGCCACCCGCTACCATTGACACCCGTGCCGGGTCAGACGCTCCTGTCCATCGTGATTCCGGCCTGGAACGAAGCCGCGACCATCTTCGATGTGGTCGCCGAGACTCGCGAAGCGCTGAGGCTTCTGCCCGAGGGCGCCTTCCAGGTGCTGGTGGTGGACAACGGCTCCACCGACGACACCGCCGATCGCGCCCGCCGAGCCGGCGCGGTGGCCATCGCGGAACCTTTCCGCGGGTACGGTCGGGCCTGCCTCACAGGAATCGCGGCCTCGCCACCGAGCGAAGTGGTTGTCTTCATGGATGGCGATGGCAGCGACAATCCTTCGGAGATCCCGTCGCTGATCGAGCCGATCCTCCGCGGCGAGGCGGATCTGGTCATCGGTTCGCGCGAACTCGGCGAATCCGAGAGGGGTGCCCATCCCTGGCACGCGGTGATGGGAACGCGAATGTGCGTCGCGCTCATGAACCTGCTGATCGGCACCAGGGCCACCGACCTCGGCCCGTTCCGCGCGATCCGCGCGAGCGCGCTTGCCGGCCTCGGCATGGAGGACGCGACCTTCGGCTGGACCACGGAGATGCAGATCAAGGCGCACCGAGCCGGGCTTCGCGTGATGGAAGTTCCGGTCAACTACCGCTGCCGCAGAGGAGGGGAGAGCAAGATCAGCGGCTCCTGGCCCGCGAGCGTCCGCGCAGGTTCCCGCATCCTCGGGATGATCGTGCGAAGGGCCTTCATCCCCGCGGTCATCGAAAATTCACGGAAGCTGACGGACAGTTCGCGCTAGGAAAGGACCCGAACCGGCGCAAGCGGGGGTTACGCTCCAGCCCTCTCCCTCGAAATCTCTGGAGCTTCCATGCCGGAAAACGAAATCGAGGTTCTCGGCGGACAGCCGCCGCGCCTTCTGGACCGCCTGCGCCAGGCCATCCGAGCCCGCCACCTGAGCGAACGCACAGAGGAGACCTATATCTACTGGACGCGCAAGTTCATCCTCTTTCACGGAAGGCGTCACCCGGATCGAATGGGACCTCCCGAGATCAAACTCTTCCTGACCTACCTCGCGCTCAACCGCAAGGTGGGCCCCTCCACCCAGAACCAGGCCCTTGGCGCGCTGCTCTTCCTGTATCGCCGTGTCCTCGGCCGCGATCTGGATGCGCCCCTGGACCTCATTCGAGCCAAACGCCCCCATCGCCTGCCCGTCGTACTGAGCCCCGCGGAAATTGGCGCGATCCTCCGACGCCTCGACGGCCCCGCGTACCTGGCGGTGTCACTCATGTACGCGTCCGGCCTTCGCCTCCTCGAGTGTCTCCGGCTCCGCGTGCAGGACCTCGATTTCGAAGGCGGGGCGATCGTGGTCCGCCAGGGAAAAGGGCAGAAGGACCGCCGCACGCTGCTCGCCAAAGAGATGGTGCCGATGCTGCGCGAGCACCTGGAGCGCCTCCAGCACCAGCACACCGAGGACCTGTCCCTGGGGCTCGGCCGGGCGCACGTCCCCGAGGCGGTTTCCCGCAGGTATCCGAACGCCGGCATCGAATGGAGTTGGCAGTGGATCTTCCCGGGCGCGCATCCCCACGGGCCGACCGGAGACCCGAGAGGCCGCCGTCCTCTGCACAAGAGTGGAATCCAGCGAGCCTTCAACCGGGCACTGAAACAGGCGGGCGTGGTGAAGGACGCGTCCTGCCACAGTCTTCGACACTCCTTCGCCACCCACCTCGCCGACAACGGTTGCAACATCCGCATAATCCAGGAGCTTCTCGGCCACAAGGACGTCGGAACCACGATGATCTACCCTCGTCGCCACCGCCATGGGGAACGACTCGCGAACCCGCTCGACGGAATCCCCGTCCAGTCCCCACACCTCCGGTTCGGAGCCCCTTTCCGGTAGA
>CAZBTT010000582.1:0-3459 GCA_964494295.1 uncultured Acidobacteriota bacterium | reverse complement strand
TCGGAATGACGCTCGGGGTCATCGTCTTCGTCATCAGTCTCGGTGGTGAGGCGCTCGCGGACGCCCAGTTGAACGCTTTCAAGAAAGACCCGGCCAATGCCGGGAAGGTCTGTCAGGACGGTCTCTGGCGCTACTCGCGTCACCCGAACTACTTCTTCGAGTGGATGGTCTGGTGCGCCTTTGCGCTGATGGCAAGTTCGTCGCCCTGGGGCTGGATTTCCTGGATCTGCCCGGCCCTGATGCTGTACTTCCTGCTCCGGGTCACGGGCATACCGGCCACCGAGGAACAGGCGCTGCGCAGCCGGGGCGACGCGTACCGCGCGTACCAGGCGACGACCAGCGCGTTCGTCCCCTGGCCGCCCCGGCGACTGCCTAAAAGATCGTTCACCTCAAAGTAGATAGGGCTTGCCGGGGGCCGCCCTTCGCCCGTATACTCCGTGCTTGCTTGAGTGGGCAGACGCCCACTCTTTTTTTTCCGTCGCACATGTTCTTTGAAGAGGTCTCTGGAGATTGATCGCTAGCGTTTCGGCCCGCCATGACAAAGACGCCCGCAAAGGGTTAGAAGTAGAGGTCTTTGTCCGCTCGGTCGCCGAACGAGTCGCCGCGGCGTCGGGCCTCGACTTCGTCGATCTGGAGCTCAAGCGGGGCGGTCACGGCCCGATTGTGCGCATCTTCATGGACAAACCGGGCAGAATCAGCCTGGACGAGCTCGAGAACGCCTCTCGAGAGATCTCCGCGATCCTGGACGTCGAGGATCCGGTTGGTCGTTCCTACACCCTCGAGGTGTCCTCGCCGGGGATGACGCGTCCCCTGAAGACGCCCCGTGACTTCGAGCGGGTGCTCGAGAAGAACGTCCAGGTGGCGTTCTCAGACGCAGCATCGGAAGCCGAGGCCGCCGAGGCCCCGGTTCGGGAAATCAAGGGTCGCCTGCTCGCGGTGAGCGATAAGGAGGTGCGGATCATCCCTCGCGACAACAAGGGCCGGGAAGGCGCCGAGATCGTCGTTCCATTCTCGGCCTTGCGCCACGCCCAAAGAGAAATTTCGTTCAGGTAAATCATGGCTAACGAGCTGAAAGTACGCATCGAGCAGGTCTCCCGGGAGAAGAACCTCGACCCCGAGGTCGTCATCCGGGCGATCGAGGACGCGATCCTCCAGGCGGCCAAGCGCTTCTTCAACAACGATGAAGATCTGCGCAGCCGGTTCAACCACGAGAGCGGCGACATTGACGTCTTCGCGGTCAAGGAAGTGGTCGAAAAGGTCACGGACGAAGAGATCGAGATCAGCCTGGACCAGGCGCGCGAACTGATTCCCGAGGCCGAACTCGGGATGGAGATCGAGTTCCCGAAGCAGACCGAGGGACTGGGCCGCATCGCCGCCCAGGCCGCGAAGCAGGTCATCTTCCAGAAGGTGCGCGACGCCGAGCGCGACAACGTCATCGCCGAGTTCGAACGTCGCCGCGGCGACGTGCTGAACGGCGTGATCAAACGCCAGGAAGGCACCGACTACATCATCGACCTCGGCCGGACCGAGGCGGTGCTTCCGCGCAAGGAACAGAGCCGGGCCGAGAACTACCAGACCGGCGATCGGATCCGCGTGGCCATCCTTTCCGTGCAGCGTTCGACCCGCGGCGGGCCCCAGGTCACCGTCTCCCGCACCGACGGCGCCCTGCTGCGGAAGCTCCTGGAGATGGAGGTTCCCGAAATCTTCGACGGCACGGTCAAGATCCGCGCCTGCGTGCGCGAGCCGGGGGAGCGGGCCAAGGTGGCGGTCGAGTCGACCCACAAGGACATCGATCCCATCGGAGCCTGCGTCGGCATGAAGGGCACGCGCGTCCAGGCCGTGATCCGGGAACTTCGCGGCGAGAAGATCGACATCATCGAATGGGACGACGACCCCGTCGCCCTGGTCAAGGCCGCTCTGCAGCCGGCCCAGGTGGCGCGGGTTCAGGTGGTCGACACCGAGCAGAAGATCATGGAAGTCGTGGTCGAGGACAAGCAGTTGTCGCTCGCGATCGGCAAACGCGGGCAGAATGTGCGCCTCGCGGCCAAGCTCGTGGGCTGGCGTATCGAGATCAAGAGCGAGGAAGAGAAGCGTCTCGAGGTCGCGGCGCAGCTCACCGAGTTCCGCAGCATGGACGGCGTCGACAAAGACATCGTTCAGCGCCTGATGGACGCCCGCGTTCAGGGTCTTGATCACCTCCTGCAGATGACGAACGAAGAGTTCGCCTCCATCGACATCGACGAAGCCACCTCCGATTCTTTGCGCCAGGCGGCTACCGCAGCGCTGCCCAAGTTTGCCGTGAAAGCGGCGGCGGAGTCGGAATCCCTCGGCGAAGGTGCTTCCGAGGCCGTACCGGCCGAAGCTGTGAAGACGGCGGGAGAATCCGCCTAGTGTTCGAAGGCTTCGATTCAGTGTCGATCTCCAGGATCTCCCTTACCCACATTCGTTCAGAAACAGGTCGATAAAGAGCTTCATGCCCAAACCCCGCGTTTACGAACTCGCCCGCGAGCTCGGTCTCTCCTCGCAGGAGATCATCGAGAAGCTGAAGGCGATGGGAATCGAGGCCAAGGCCCCGTCGAGTTCCGTTGACGAAGATCAGGCCACGAAGTTCAAGCGACATGTTCGCCTCGAAAGCCAAAGTGCGCGCAAGGCCCGCGTCTACGGTTCGGAGGAGGACGAAGGAGAACGCGACGCGCTCGAGAAGGAACGCGAAGCCAAGGTCGCGGCCGAACGGGCCGCCCGGGAACTCGCGGCCCGCGAAGCCGAGAAGGAGCGCGCCGCCCGGAAAGCCGGAGGACGCACGAAGGCGGCATCTCCCGCGACCGCGGCCCCCGCCGCTCCCGCGGTTCGGCTCGCCCCGCGGGTGGCGGTCAAGCCCGCCCCCGAAGCGCCGCCCGAACCCACGCCCCCCACGCTCGCGGAAGCGCCGCCCCCGGCGACACCGGCTCCCGCACCCGAGTCCGCGGTCGGGCCGGTGGAAACTCCCGCGATTGAGAAGCCCGAGGTCGCCGCTCCCCGCATTCCGATGACGCTCGCGCCTATCGGCCGCGCCCGCAAGCAGGCCCAGGCTCCGGAAGCGGATGCCGGGAGTCCGGCGGCGGCTCCGGTCCCCGACGTCTCCGGGGAGGCCACGCGACCGGAGGGTGATGCCGCCGA
This sequence comes from uncultured Acidobacteriota bacterium, assembly GCA_964494295.1. Lineage (GTDB taxonomy): Bacteria > Acidobacteriota > Vicinamibacteria > Fen-336 > JAGNNV01 > JAGNNV01. The sequence continues at coordinate 303 of CAZBTT010000582.1, read as the reverse complement.
CGACGGCATCGAGGGCGATGGGATCCCCGCGGTTGGCCCGTCCGCCGCCCCCGTCCGGATGACGCCCCGGATCGCACCCCTTAGACCCATCGGACGTCCCGCGGCGGCTGCGAAGGCGGCTGGCGCGGGCGACCCCGAAGGCTCGGTTCCCGGCGAACCTCAGGCGCCGCAGGCACCCATGGTGGTGAAACCGATCGCCCCGGTCATTCGCGCGATTCGACCCATAGCCTCGCCCACACGAACCACGGGCCAGCATCGCGTGGCCACCCGGCCGGGCGCTCCTCCGCAGCGTCCCGGGCTTCG
>CAZBTT010000581.1:0-3461 GCA_964494295.1 uncultured Acidobacteriota bacterium | reverse complement strand
GTGGGAATGGCCGGGCAATTGAGGAGGGAAACACCCGATCCGAGCAGTTCCTCCGCGTGTTTGCGAATGCGGGCCTCGCTCCATCCGCCGGGAGGCGCCAGGGCCGAGGCCTCCTCTCCTGAGGCGTAGAGCCGGACCATGCTGACGTAGTCCTCCGGCAACGCCGCCACCTGCTGGGCCGCGGCGGAACGTTGGAGTGAGGGGGCGAGGCACGACACCGCGAGCACGAGGGCCGCCACCAGCGATCCAACCGGGAAGCGGAAGGCCATGGGTATCGACGGCTCCGGTATCAGGGAACTCCGGATTCCTGAAGCGCTTGAAGCGTCGCCTTCACGAAGGTCTCGACTTCGGGGGGCGACGATGTGAAATGCACGACGAAGGTAGCGCCCGCGGGGGGTTCGGCTTCGAGGACCTTGCCATACAGATCGCCTGGGATCCACTGACCGTTTGTGCTGCGAACGTGAAGCTTGATGTTCGTGAGCGGTGGAACGGCCGCTCCCGCCTTCACCGCCGCGGCCTTCGCGGAAAGGGCCACGAACGAGCCCTTGAATTCCTCGTCGCCCACTGCTTTTCCGTCGATCACGAAATAGTCGATCGCGATCTCTTCCTTGAGGGGCAGAAGCTCGGCGCTTCGGGTCTGCAGATGCAGATTGAAGGGTTCCCCGACGCCGCGCAGATCGTGGGCGATCATCGGCTCCTTGAGGCCCTTGGCCTTCACCGCCATCTGACCGCCCACACTCACGCCCGCTCCGGCCGCGAGGTAGGTGGTGTCGGAGATCAGGATCTGCCCGCCGATCGTGTAGGTCTCAATGCGCGAGGTGAGGTTCACCGCGGTGCCGACAACGCCGTATTTGGCGCGCTGCTCCGAGCCGATGTTGCCGACGATGACCTCGCCGGTGTGCAGCGCAATGCCCATCTCGATCTCGGGAAGCTCGTTCTTGCGGTTGTATTCGTTCACCGCGTGCATCGCGAGCTGCATCTCGATGGCGCAGGCGATGGCGCGCTTCGCGTCGTCCTCGCGGCCCACCGGCGCCCCGAAGATCGCAAGGATGGCGTCGCCGATGAACTCGTCGATCGTGCCCTTGTGCTTCTTGATCACCTCGGTCATGGCCGCAAGGTAGTTATTGATGATCCGGACCACCTGCTCGGGAGGCAGACGCTCCGAGAGGGCCGAGAAGCCGCGGAGGTCCGACATCAGGATGGTGACCGTGCGCTTGTCGCCGCCGAGGCGCGCGCCGCCTGGAGACTCGAGGATCTGATCCACCACTTCGTCCGAAAGGTAGCGGCCAAACGTGGCCTTGATCAGGTCGTTGCGCCGCGCGAGGCCGGCGTTGAGGCGCTTCACCTGATCCTGTGCGCGCTTGAGTGCGAGCTGGGACTGAACGCGGGCGAGGCAGACCGGGAAGTCGATCGGCTTGGTCACGTAGTCGTTGGCGCCGAGCTTGAGGGCTTCGACGATGTCATCGCTCTGGTCCTTGGCGGTGGCCATGATGATGGGCAGATCGGCGCGCGACTTGGTCTGCCTCACCGTTCTCAGCACATCGATTCCGGAGATGCCCGGCATCATGATGTCGAGCAGGACCAGGTCGAAGGGGTCCTTCGCGAGCATGTCGAGAGCCTGCTGGCCATCTTCGGCGACCTCGACCACATACTTCTTGCCCTTGAGCCGTCTCGACAGCATGTCGCGGTTCATCTCGTTGTCGTCGACCACGAGGATCCGATCGACGCCCGGATCGGTGTTGCCGGGCAGAGGGGGGAGCGGCTGCAGGGGCGCGGGGAGCGGTGTGACCGCGATGGCTCCCGTGATCCTGCCGTCCGCCAGCTTGACCGAGGGCACGGGCGCCGGTGCAGCGGGAGGATGGGCTGCGGGAAGCACGAGCTTCCCCGGCTTCAGTTCCTTGTCGATGAGTTCGAGAAGCGTCTTCGCGGCGGCCGTGATCTTTCCGAGATCGGCGAGGACGGACGGGTCGAGGGCGTCCTCGGCCAGCATCTCGGAGTAGCCGATGATCTGGTTGATCGGCGTCTTGAGGTCGTGGCGAACCTGGGAAAGGGGGTCGGGGTTGTCGTGTCCGGGCGGTGCGGGAGCGGTCATCGCGAAGTCGGCCGCGCCCCTCTTGAACTACGCCTTGACCGGAGGCGTGATGCCCTTGGCCGTGAGCAGCGCTTCCATCTTGCTGAGAAGTCGAGGCAACTCGACGGGTTTGGTGTCGAAATCGTCGCATCCCGCGGACAGGGCGCGCTCCCGGTCGCTCGCCATCGCGTGAGCGGTGAGGGCGATGAGCGGGAGACCTTTCGAAACCTCATTCGCCTTGATCTGCTGGGCGGCCTCCCAGCCGTCGACCACGGGAAGACTCATGTCGAGCAGGATGATGTCCGGTTTTTCCGAAACCGCCATGTCGACGCCCTGCTGGCCGTCGATGGCCATCACAACTTCGTACCCGCGTTTGGTGAGTCGCCGCGACAGCATGTCGCGGTTCATCTCGTTGTCTTCTACGAGCAGGACCTTGACCATGCGTCTATTTTCCGCCCTTCAGGCGTTCCGCCGCGAATTTCTGGAGGGTGGTCCGCACACTCGGATGCGTCTTGCAGATGTCGTCCAGAATCTTTCGCTCGAGGATGAGCGCCTCAACCGAGGTCTTTGCGGTCACCGTGGCGGTGCGCGGTTTCCCGCTCAGAACCGAGATTTCCCCGAAGAACGAACCTTCGCCCATCTCCCGGACCATCTTGTTCTTGCCGTCCTTCTGACGGACGTAGGCCCTCACCACGCCCGAAGTAATGACGAAGAGGCTGGTTCCCGGATCGCCTTCGAGAATCAGGATGTCACCCGGCACATAGGAGACGAGTTCCAGGCCCTGAATGACCGCGACCAGATCGTCTTCCGAAAAATCGGCGAACAGCGGGCTCGAGATCCTCGGCTTCGCGGTTTGCGGCGCGGCCTCGGCGGGAGGCTCGGCGAGAACCGCTTCGATGGTGTCGAGAAGGTCGGCGAAGAGATCCTTGTCCGTATCGCTCATCCCCGCGATCATGGTGGCCGCCTCGCTCATCTGGACCACCTGAAGCGCGGCGGGAGCCGCTGCCGCAGGCGCGACTGCGGCGGGAGGCGGCGGAGCCGAAGCAATTTCGAGCAGGGTCTTCGGCGGAGGCATGACCAGATCGTCCATCTCGACCTGTTCATCCTCCTCGGGGGGCGGTGGCGGAGCCGCCTTCACGGCGGCGGCGGTGGAGGGCGGAGGCGGGGGGAGGGCGGCGGGCGCCTGGAACAGGAACTCGGCAGGCTCGATGGGGGCCTCGGCGGGCCGGAGATCGAGGCCGATCTCCTCCATTTCGAACTGGTCGGAACCGCGAACGATGGCGTCGATCCCTGAACTCACCACGGGCTTGGGGGCCGACTTCTTGATGAGGGCCGCGAGCGCTTTCTGGACGTCGGCGCGGCCGGGCTGGATCCGCTCGATTTTCTTGAG
>CAZBTT010000580.1:0-3470 GCA_964494295.1 uncultured Acidobacteriota bacterium | reverse complement strand
GATCTCGAGCAGAGGCGTCACGCGGTCGCGCAGGCCGCCGTCATTCAGCTTGAAGGTCACGTTGAGGTTGATGAGCAGCCCGCCGCCGGGGTTGGCCTTGAGGCCGACCGCCCCGTCGAACACGTTGTAGCTGCTGCGGGCGAAGCGCACCACCGGGAAACGCGAACGGCCATCGAGAGCGGTGAAACTATCGCTGAAGACCTGCTCGCCATCGATCACGCGCCGCGCCACCACGTCGAACGCCAGGCTCAGCTTCTGACCGACGCCCACGTCCGCGCCTACCGCTACCACCGCTTCGTCGGGCAGGTCTTCCTTGGTCCCGCTCAGCACGTTGCCGCCGAGCAGGCTCTTTCCATTCCACTGATACGAGGCGTTGAGGTGGGGCGAGAACGCTCCGTGGGGTGAAGAAACCACGAGGAACGGCTTGACCGCGAACGCTCCTGCGCCGAGCAGGTCCTTCTCATCGCCGGTGGGCAGGCGGCTCTCGACTCCAAGCGCCACGCCCAGCGTCGGGCGATGGACCACGGAGGCCTTGAGACGGACCGCGACGTCGCCGATGCCTGAAGCCTGCCCCTCCTTCTGAAACACCGCCTCGTTCCCGTAGGTGTCGCCGGTGGGTTGATGGAAGAAGTGAATGGCGGTATTGACGGTCCCGATGCGCCGAATGGTCGCGCGCGAGGAAACCGCGAGGTCGACGCTCACCAGAGGCAGCGCGACCGAGATATCCACGCGGTCCGAGATGCCGTAGCTCACATGCGTGGTGAACTGAGCCATCCGCGCGGAGATCGCGTTGGTTGCGGTGATGACGTCGTCCCGGCCGGTGCCCGCGACGGGATTGTCGTGCGTGAACACGATCGGAATCGCGCCGAGGTCGAGGCCGTCGATCCGGTCGAAACTGAAGTATTGGTAGGCGAAGCCGATCGACGCCCGCTTTTTTCCGATGGTCTCGGCGCGGTCGGTGACGAGCGGACCGAAGCTCTTGGTGGACCGGTTGAAAACACCGAGGGCGGGGTCGAAGGTGTAGGTGAAACCGGACGCGGGCGCGGGCAGAGGCACCGAGGCAAGCCTCGAGGCGAGGGCGGAGTTGAAGGGCGAGAAGTTCGACTGGAACGAACTGTTGAAGTGCGCCGAATGGGTTTCGCCGGTCGGCAAACGAGCCTCGCTGTTGACGATCAGACCGGTGGGCCCGAACAGGGTCGGAATGATGAAGGCCAGCTTCTCCTGCGCGCGCGCCGGCGATGGCAGGGCGAGGGCGAAAGCCAGCAACAAGACATGTGGACGCACAGCCATGGGACCTCCTGATCCGGGTTTGGGCGAGTTGGGAGCGAACCTTGGGCTCACGCGCTGGCTGCGGAGTCGAGCCTCGCCTGAAGCCCGTTGCGCGCGTCCCGCTCGGTCGCGGTCACGAAGGAGAAGTTCTCCTTCACGATGAGAGCCAGGAAGATCAGCTCGTCGGTAGTGAGGTTCACCGCGATCCGATTCTCCTTCGGGCTCAGCACCACTTCGTTGAGTTTGTCGCGCAGCAACTGACGCGCGTTCTGCTCGTCATCCGTGATGAACTGATACTCCGCGCGGGAAATCTTCTGCAGGAACGCCAGTTCGCGATGGTCTAGCGAGAACAGTTTCGACGTGTTGGCCATTGCGGATCCCCCCTCTTGAGTTACGCCCGATTCTAAAGGCAGGCAGGATCCGACGTCAGCGCACCTGGCCCGGATCGCCGCCCTCGAGGAGCGAGCGCACCCATTCCGAGAACTTCCTGCCCCCTACCGTCTGGGTAAAGAAGGACGGCCGGTTGATGACGCAATGTTCGGTCCCTGCGGCCAGATAGGCCCGGAAATTGGGGCTCTCGGCGGAGATCTGCTCTACATTCGAGACCATCTTCGCCGACCAGTCGGCCGCGTCGTTCGCGGTTATCGAGCCCTTGGAGAGGGCGTAGAAGCAGATCTGCACCGTGTCGGTTCGGATGTTGAACTGGGCGGACGAGGAGGTCGGGGAGAAAGTCGCGACCGACGTGTACCGCTTGGGCCAGATGGGGGGTGACGGATCCACCCGATCGAGCGCAAGGCTCGGTATGAAGCTCGGCCAGGCGTCGGCCACGTTCCAGCTCGCCAGCGTCGTGGTGAAGAATCCTTCTGGAACAACCCCCGCGGCCGAATCCGCGAGTTGGACCATGCGTGCGCCCGGATAGGCGCGTGCGATCCTCGCCGACCACAGGGCCGCCCCATAGCCGCCAGCGCTGCATCCCGCCACCACAACCTGGGAAGGTGCTGTGACATTCTCCCCCGCCCAGTTGAGCGCGGTGGTCGCGTTCACCGCCCCCTTGTGCTGAATCGAGTAGGGGACTCCGGTGAACCCGGTGTAGGTCGCGGTCGAATTGCCCCAGTGCAGGTCGCCCGTGCAATAGGGAATGTACACATGGGTGTAATCCTTGAGGGGGTTCTCCGCATTGGTGCGGTCGTAGATCCCCTGGAGCTGACCGGTCTGCCGCGCCGCCTCAGGATCGCTGATGACCCGGCGGTTGTAGACATCCGCCTCACAGGTCGACCCGCTCCAGCAAGCGCCCCCGCCTTCGAACTCGATCAGGAGTTTCGAAGCGTCGCCACGATGGACGAAGAAACGGTAGGGAGACCCGTCCGAGCACACCGTGTCGCCACCGGGGACAACGGTCTCCCACCCTTGGGCGAAAGCGCGAGGCGTCAGGGCGATGACAAGAAGGGAAACCGCGGCGAGGCGTTTCATGTTCATTCGACCTCAGCTGGCCGCGACTGTGCGTTCGACGCGCTCGACGATGTCCTTGAGCGACGCGCCGGGAAGGAAGACTTCGGAAACGCCCATGGTCCGCAGCGGCTCGATGTCCTGGGTCGGGATGATTCCGCCAACGAAGACACGCGTGCCTTCCATGCCCTTCTCCTTGAGCAGGGCCACGATCTTCTGGCAGATCGGGAGATGCGCTCCCGAGAGAATGGAGAGACCGATGATGTCGGCGTCTTCCTGGGCGGCCGCGCTCACGATCTGCTCGGGCGTCTGCCGCAGACCGGTGTAGACCACTTCCATGCCCGCGTCACGCAGGGCCCGCGCCACGACTTTCGCGCCCCGATCGTGGCCGTCGAGACCGGGTTTGGCGACGACGACGCGAATCTTCTTGCTGCGCTGGGCTTCGGTCATGAGGGGCAGTAATTATAGGGCTCAGCCCGTCTGGGTCTGGGTGGCCGCGGCCCAGGCGATCTTCTCGCGCAACCCCTTCATCACGGCAGGATCCGGGGTCATCGGTTCCCAGCCGATGCCGAGGCCCTTCCCGTCGAACTTCGGAATGATGTGGAAATGAACGTGGAAGACGGCCTGATGCGCCTCGGGCCCGTTGTTCTGCAGGACGTTGAATGCGGTGGCCCCGGTCGCCTGCAACACCGCGCGCGCGATCCGCGGCAGGACCCGTCCGATCGCGGCCGCCGTTTCCTCCGAAAGTTTGTCGA
>CAZBTT010000579.1:0-3470 GCA_964494295.1 uncultured Acidobacteriota bacterium | reverse complement strand
GTGAACGAGTAGCCGAAGACGATGGCAAGGGCGAGAGGCGAGAGGACGAGGCAGAGAGGATTGAGTTGCGACGCGGCGGCGACCAGTGCGCCGCTTGAGAGGATCACGAAGATGAGGACCTGCCCTTTCGACAGCGCCCCCGCGGGCAGCTCCCGGTTGGCGGTGCGCGGATTCCTGGCGTCGATATCGGCGTCGACCCATCGGTTGAAGCCCATGGCCGCGCTGCGCGCGCCCACCATCGCGACGACGACCCACAAGAGCTTCCCCGGATCGAAGCCCTCGCGAAGGGTCGCCAGGAAGAAAGCGGCAAGGGCGAAGGGCAGGGCGAAGATCGAGTGCGAGAACTTGATCATCCGGCCGTACGTCACGACCCGGCTCGCGAACGACGAGGTCATGCGAGGCCTCGCGCGGGAGCCGATTCATTCAGGATGAACGCCGCGGGATCCGCGGGTGGCGCACCAGCAAACGGGATAGCCGCGAGTCTCGCGAGGGCGCCGGGTCGGAGCGACCCGAGCTGATCGAACCCGAGAGCTATGGCGCCGCCCCGGGTCAAGGCGTGAAGAAGCACGCCCTTCGGCACGCGAGGGAATTTGCGGGCGAGCAGACGCGCGTCTTCGAGGACGTCGAGCGACGCGCAACTCGCGAGGGAGTCGGTGCCGAGTGCGATCGGCACGCCATTGCCGAGGAGCATGGCGAGGGGCGGAACGCCATTCCCGAGAAACTCGTTGCTGCGCGGACAGAGCACGGCGACCGAGCCGCGGGCCGCGAGGATCTTCGCGTCGTCCTCATCCACGCGAACACAGTGGACGGCAAGGAGTCCCGGAGTCAGGACGCCGAGCGCATCGAGGTAGCGCACCGGGGAGGCGTTTGGCGCTTCGAATGGAATCGGGCCGACTCTGCGGTCGAGGAACTCGCGCCACGCCCCGCTGCCATCACGCAGGAAATCATCCTCGGATCGGGATTCGGCCACGTGGATCGAGCGCACTCCCCCGTCGTCAAGGAGAAGCTTGAAAAGCGCGGGAGAAATGGAGTGCGGAGCATGTGCCGCGACCTCGATGCGCACTCGTGAAGCGTCGGAGGCCGGTCCCGTCGCCTTCGCCGAAGCGGCGCGAGCGGCCTTCGTCTGCTGCATCACACTTTCGGCCCGACCTGGATCGAACCCGAGGATCTCGTGAAGCACGAGCGCGTGAAGGCGCGACTCCCGCAGCGGCGCAACCGCGGCGAGTGAATTGGAGACATCCGCCACCGCGGCGGTACCGCCGGCCTCGAGCGACGCGATCGCGCGCCCGATGCCTTTCGGAACCTCGTCGGCAGGCCGCACGGCTCGGACACGGAGCTGATCTTCGATCCAGGGAACAAAACCACCGTCGCCGGGAACCGCACCTTCAAGGTGCGAGAGTTCGAGATGGGTATGGGCGTTGGTGAAACCGGGGAGCAGAATCGTGTCGCCGAGGTCGATCTCGTGCATGGCGGCGCCGCGTGGGCGCACCCCGGCCGAGCCAACACCGGTGATCACACCGTCTCGAACGGCCACGAAGCCGTCGCGGATTGGCGGGGCGGTCACCGGCAGGACGAACGCCGCGCGGTAGAGGGTGTCAGACATCAGTTGGTAGTGGCTGGACGGGGTTGCTTCGTCGCGGTACGAAACGGACTGGCTCCTCGCAATGACGCGAGGTCCAACCAGCTAATGGTGTCAGGCTTTGTCCGGCAACACCGCTATGCAATCGATCTCCACGCGGAGGCTGTCGCCGGGGAGGCCGGTGACCTGGACCGTGGTTCGCGCCGGTTTGTGGCCCGCGAACACCCGCTCGTAGACCGCGTTCATCTTTGGGAACTCGGTCATGTCCATCAGGAAGACGCCACAGCGCAGGACATGCTGAAGGTCGGTCCCCGCGGCCTTGAGGATGGTCTCGATGTTGCGGAGCGTCTGCTCGGTCTGGGCTTCGACTCCAGCAGCGGTGAGGCCGGTCAGGGGGTCGCGTCCCGACTGGCCGGAGACGAAGACCAGCCGGTCGAACGCGGTCCCGGGCGAATACGGACCCACGGGCTTTGGGAGGTTGTCGGCCTGGATTTTCCGGATCGGCGAGTTGGACAAGGGTTGCTTGGCTCCTGAAAAGGGAGCGCAATGCTAAACGGGAATCAATTCTCCGTAGTACACAACGAAACAGATGCAATCCTCGCTGCCCATCACCTGTTCCTGATGCACATCGCCGGGCCGCGACCGGCAGATCTCGCCGGGACCGTACGCCCCGCGGTCGTCCTTGAGCCGACCCTCGAGAACCAGGATCACTTCGTCCCCCCCGTGACCGTGGCGCACGGTGGACGCGCCCGGGGCGCCCCACACCAGACACCGTTTCACGCCACGCGCCTCGTCCGCGGAGACAACGTGAAGCTTCAGGCCGGGGCCGACATCGAGCCAGGGATAAGCGGAACGATCGATCGGACCGCGCGGGATCTCGAGCAGATCCATGAGTTGGACCCGGGTCGCGGCTCTCGTGGCGGAAACCGGCAACTCACCCACCACCGCCTGAGAAAGCAGGCGGGCCATCTCGCGATCGTCGCTTTCGGTTTCAGTTTCGGTGGAGGTCGTCATGGTGCGGGAAGGCTCTCCGATTCTATGGGCCGCATGGTCTCTACGCACACAAACGGGCTACCGGATTGCGGGCACGCCTCGCTCGGCTACGATTGGGCGAGGAACATGAGCAGCCCGAGCGACGCCGATCTGGTGAAGGCTGCGGCCGCGGGAGACCCCGCGAGCCTGGGCGAACTCTTCGACCGCCACGCGGGTCGTATGAAATCGCTCGCCCTCCGCATCGTGCGCGCGCCGGAGGAAGCCGAGGACGTGGTTCAGGAGATCTTCGTCCAGGCCTGGCGGCAGGCGGACCGCTTCGACGCGCGGCGCGGCACCGTCCTCGCCTGGCTCTCGATCATGGTGCGGTCACGATCGTTAGACCGCTGGCGGAGGAAGACGACCCGGCGCGAAACCGCGATCGCCGACGCTCATGAACTCGAGGCACGGACCGCGACAGACGAGATGTCCGCCTGGGCGACGAAGGGCGCTCTGAGCGAACTGCCCCGGGATCAGCGCGAGCTTCTGGAACTCGCGTACTGGCAGGGACTGTCCCAGACGGAGATCGCGGAACGTCTGAACCTGCCGCTCGGCACGGTCAAGACGCGGATGCGAACGGGCTTGAAGAAACTCCGCGAGGTGCTGGAGTAACGCGCGATCAGTACTTGACCCGAACCCGATAGGTCAGGACCGTCTCACCGCCGGCGGGAACCGGGATCTCCCACTGCGACTCGAACGCGGCGGTCTTGCGGTTCGGGTGCGACGTCTGGAGCATCGTCCACTCGCCGCCGATCGGCCCGACCACGCGCACGGTCACCGCGGTGTCCTTCTGGTTCCGGGTCCTGATTTCGTGCCCCGACCCGAAAGTCGTGGCGGGGCCGGGCGTGAGAGAGGGGGGCGG
>CAZBTT010000578.1:0-3491 GCA_964494295.1 uncultured Acidobacteriota bacterium | reverse complement strand
GTTTTTCGGTGGTCGCCGAAAACGACAACATCCCCGCGTTCGTGGCCCGGTTCGACCTGCTGCGCGACGCGGGTGAAGACCCGGCCGCGATCGAAGTTCAAGAGGGCGACGCGGTCAACATCATGACCGTCCACAAGGCCAAGGGCCTCGAGTTCAAGGTTGTGTTCGTCGCGAGCTGCGTGGATCAGAAATTTCCACTCCGGCGGCGGAGCGACCCCCTGCCTCTCCCCGCCGAGTTGCTCAAGAGCGACATCTCGCCCGGCGACGCCCATCTGATGGAGGAGCGGCGTCTCTTTTACGTCTCGATGACTCGGGCCAAGGACGACCTCATCCTCACGTCGGCGGATGACTATGGCTCCGGGACCACGCGGAAGGTCTCGCGTTTCGTGGTCGAGGCTCTCGATCTGCCTTCTCCGAAGACGAAAGTCGCGAAGTCGTCGCCGCTCGAGACCATCGCCGCCTCAGCCCCGATTCCCGAGAATCCTGGCGCACCGGACGCCTCGGCCGAGCCCGAAAGCCTGGCCCTCGCGATGGCGACTCCGCTGCGCCTTTCGTTTCGGCAGGTCGACGACTACCTGACCTGCCCGCTCAAATATCGGTTCGTCCACCGAAACCGAATCCCGCTCCTCACCCACCACCGCGTGGTCTACGGAAGCGCGATTCACCAGGCGGTTCAGGAGATGTTCAAGGCACGTCAGGCCGGCGTGGCGTTCGCGGTCGAGGAACTCGTCGCGGCCTTCCGGCGGGCCTGGGTTTCCGAAGGATTTCTTTCGCGCGAGCACGAGGAACTGCGGCTCAAGGAAGGCGAGCGAACCCTGGAGCGCTTCTTCGAGTGGGAGAGCCGCCACCCGCTTCGGCCGACCGGGGTCGAAGAAGAGTTCTCCTTTCCGATCGGCCGCACCCGCGTGATGGGCCGGTACGATCTGGTGGTCGCGACCGACGAGGGCGTCACGATCCTCGACTTCAAGACCGGTGATGTGAGTACGGAAGCCAAGGCGCAAAAGCGCGCCGAGGAGAGCCTGCAGCTCGCGATCTACGCCCTCGCGCATTTTCGGATCACGGGAAAGCTGCCGACGCGCGTCGAGTTGCGTTTCCTGGAATCCGACCTCGTCGGCGGCTTCGCCCCCACCGAGGCCTTGGTCCTCGCCACCGAGAGGGCTGTGGCGGGTGTTGCGGATCGGATCTCGCGAGGTCAGTTCGAGGCGACGCCCTCTCATGGCGCCTGTCGGCCGTGCCCCTTCCGCGACGTCTGCCCCGCAACCGCGAAGGACGATTAGGCTCGGCCCTTGTGACCGGGCCCAGAACACGACTTCTCGCCGCTCTGCTCACGGCCGTGGGCCTGGTCGCGGGCGGCTTCGAGGCTCACCTCGCACCACAGGCCCAGGGATGGTGGCACGGCGTCACGGGTGGGCCTTCCGGGGCACGCATCGTTGGAGGAGTGTTGGCGGCCGCTCTGGTGTGGTTCGCAGGCGGTTTCGTGAACGTGCGCCCGTTCCTGTGGATGGCCATCGGAGTGCTGCCCTTCGTCCCGGCGCTCACCGGTGTCCTCGCGCCCGCGCTTTTCTTCTCCGGCTTCACGATGATTCTTGTGTTCACGATCCTCGCCGGTCTCTCGCTCCGCGGTCTTCTCCCGACCTTCGGCCCGCGGCGTCCCGTGATCGCCGTGTTGATCGCATTCGTCTTCTTTCTCATCGTCGGCCGCTATCTGCCGGGACCCGCGGGGCCACAGGGCGACGAGCCGCACTATCTCCTGATCGCTGAGAGCCTGATCAAGGACGGCGACGTCGATCTCAAGAACCAGTTCGATGAGCGCGCCTTCTCGAAGTTCACGAGCGCCGATCTCGAACCCCACACCGCACCCAGATCTCCTTTGGGAAAGCTCTACGCCATCCACACGCCGGGCCTTTCCGCTCTCATTGCACCGGGATACGCAGCGGGCGGCTTCGCGGGGGCGCGGGCCGTGGTTTCGTTCGTCATGGCGGTGGTGGTGGGTCTGCTGTTTTCTTCGGCGAGGTCCCTCTTCGACGGTCCGGTCGCGAACGTCGTCTTCGCGATCGCGACTTTCGCGAGTCCCTTGCCCGTCTACGCCAACTCGCTTTTTCCCGATTCCACCGCGACGCTTCCCGTGGCCGCCACCCTCGCCTGCCTGATCCTCCCCAGCCGCTGGCTCCTCGTCCTGGCCTCGGCCACGATCGCCGCGCTGCCCTGGCTCCATCCCCGCTTCCTGCCACTCGGCCTTGTGCTCGCGGTCGCCATCACGTTCCGCGGCCCCTTCTCTGTTCCCCGCGCGGCCGGCGTGTGGACTCCGCTCCTCCTCTCCACCGGCACCCTGCTCTTTCACTTTCACTCGCTCTTTGGAAGCGCTTCTCTCTCGGCCGCCTACGGCCCCGGTTTTTCATCGGACGTTTCGATCCTTCGGATCCCGTGGGGCGCCTCCGCCCTCCTCCTTGACCGGCAGTTCGGACTCCTGCTCTTTTCTCCCGTCCTTCTCATCAGCCTCGCCGGAGCATGGGTTTTGTGGAAACAGAATCGACGGGTGGGCGCGACGCTTGTCGCCTGTTGCGCAGTGCTTCTTGGAGTAGGGGGCTCCTTCAGCATGTGGTGGGGTGGAGCGTCGGCCCCCGCGCGTTTCCTCATCGGGGCTACCCCCGCGCTCCTGATTTTCGGCGGAGCGCTGTGGCATGCGAGCGCTCCCACCGCGGGAATACGCGCGGTGCTCGGCGCAGGTCTGGGCTACGGCTCAGGTTTGGTGTTGCTCGCGTGCCTGGCGCCGCGCGCGCTCCACAATCGAGCCGACGGCGACAGCGGTCTGCTTCGTCTCCTGGCCCCGATACTCGATGTGGACCGCTTCTTTCCGGGTTTCGTGATGGAAAGGGGGGCCATCCTCCTGGCCGCCGCTTGGGGCGTCGCGTGGCTCGCGACAGCACTCCGCCCGCGTCTCGGCCTTCCTGCACTGCTTCTGCCGATCATCATCGGCGGGCTCGCCGCAACAAAACCGCTGGTCGACCCCTTCGCCGCGCCGCTTCGTTTGCTCGAGTCCTGGGACAATGCGCGAAGATCCTTCGGCGGCACGGATCTGCCCTCCGCCTTCATCCTGCCCGTGCCTCTCGGCGAGGCCTCCTGGAACCTGGAACCCGGAAGCGAGGTCCACTCACCGCGGTTTTCGCTCCCGAGCGGCTCATGGACACTCGAGGTGGAATCGAGGAGCAAGGCGAGCGAAGGGGCGGTGAACCTGGCCCGGGTTCTGCTCATAGGGGACGACCCCGGTGCTCCTTTCGCCACCACGACGATCCGCGCGGGAGAGCCGGTTTCGAGAATCGACTTTTTGCTCGAGCGCGATGAACGGCGCCTTCGCCTCCGGGGCGCGGGCATCCAGTCGGAAGCAACCGTGCTGGCGGTGCGCCTGTCCGCCGGGTCGCCCCAAACCCAAAATCTCAGGCCTTGACAACTTGACGCGCGACACGCGGGATTGCTAGTGTATTCACCGTTCT
>CAZBTT010000577.1:0-3495 GCA_964494295.1 uncultured Acidobacteriota bacterium | reverse complement strand
ACGTTCGAGAGCAGCTTCCAGATCACCTGCTGCAGACGGTTGGCATCACCCGGAACCGGACCGATGGTGGGTTCGATGATCACGTCGAGCCGCACATTCTTGATTCGCGCGGTGGGGCGCAGCGTTTCGGCGGCGAGTTCGATGACCTCCTCGAGCCGGACCTCGCCGATGCTCATCCCGAACTTCCCCGTCACTATCCTCGACACATCGAGGAGATCGGCCACGAGGGCGCTCTGGGCCCGCGCGTTCCGATCGATTGCGTCCACCGCCCGTGCGAGGACCACGGTGTCGAGGTCGGGCTGGCGCAACCCATGGGACCAGGTGAGGATGGCGCTGAGCGGCGTCCGGAGTTCGTGAGAGAGCGTGGCCAGGAACTCGTCCTTCAGCCGATTCGCCTCCTCCGCCTCGGAGCGCGCGATACGCTCGCGCTCGAGGAGTTGAGTCCGGTCCATCTCCGCCTGAAGCAGCGATTCCTCAACCCGCCGGCGCCGCTCAATCTCGGTCTGGGCCATGGCGTTCGCCTCCTCCGCCGCCACGCGCGCCACCTGTTCGTGCTGGAGCTGCGCCCTCTCTTCCTCGCGCCGCTTGCGCTCGGTCAGGTCGGTCACGATCATGCAATGCACCACACCGCCCGGAAGCATCAACTCCGTGATGGACACTTGAGTGAGCCCGGGTCCGCGGGCGCCGTTGAACAGAATTTCTCCACGACTCACGCCCTCACTCGTCGCCCGGAGGAGTTCACGAAAGTGGAGACCCGTGGCCGGATCGAGGAAGGTCTGGAGCGAGACGCCAAGAACCGCTTCGGTGGGAACCCCGAGCAGCGAGGCCAGGAATGGATTGCAGTACAGAACCAGGCCGTCCGCGGAGAGAGTGACCGCCCCCTTCTGCATCTGCTCCACCATCAGGCGATAGGTCTGATCGGCGCCGTTGAGCGTGAAGATCTGGTTTTCTCCAGCGGTCTCCACCACGAGGGCGTCCACTTCGCCGTTGCGGATGGCCCGGAGCGTCTCTTCCAGCTCGAGCAGCCGGGCGCGCAGCCGCTCGATCTCGTCCGGACCCGGACCCGACTCGGCTCGTTTCCGCATGGCTCGCCTATGCGCGCGCGGCGATGCCCAAACCCGAGAGCACCTGTTCCGGTCTCGAGAGATCGCCGACGAGGAGACGCAGGGGGGCGGGAAGCCTCTTGACCAGAGCGGGCACGGCGACGATCTGATCTTCCCGCAATTGTTCCGGGTGTCTGTAGATGTCCAGAACCTCGAGGTCATAGGAGCCCTTCAGGTACTGCTCGCAGATGGCCTTGACATTCGTGATCGCGCGCAGGGACCGCGCCGTGGCTCCCGTCACATAGAGGCGGAGGACATAACGTCCGACGGTCTTGGGGCGTCTCCTGCGTGTCATCTCATCTCCCCGGGAGCGAGCTCCATGCCGATGAGGGTTCTCTCGCGGTTTGAAAGGTCGCCGAGGATTCTCTTCATCGGAGGCGGGAACTTCCGGATGAGGGTCGGCAGCGCAATGATCTGATCGGCGCGCGCGAGCTCGGGATTGGCCACGAGATCAATGACATCGATCCGGTACTTGCCCTTGAGGTGGGTCTCGCAGATCTTTTTGAGGTTCTCGAGCGCGGCGAGCGACTTCCGCGTCTGGCCCGCCACGTACAGGCGCAACTCCCATCGCTCCGCGGATTCGAGGCTCGCCGCCACCGCCCGGTGCGCGGTCTTTCGGCTGGTGGGCCGGGCGCCAGTCATCAGGCTGCCCCCGCGCGGGCTTCGGCGCGCGGCCCCGGTCGCGGCGCCCGCTCTCTCGGCGAGTCGGAAAGACTCGGCTGGTCCTCGCCGATGTCGATGCCCCGTCGGGTGATTCGGAACTCGCGGATATCGCGCGAGTGCGGCATGCCCCGCGACTTCATCACGCTCAGGGCGCGGTAGCGCCGCCCTTCCCGTTCCACGTCGCGCAGCACAATCGACGTATCAATGAGCGAGGAGACGCCGCCTTCGAGCTGGTCCACGTGCATGCCCGCGGATACCAGACTCGTGAACACCGCGGTGATGCCTTCCATCTTGAGGAAGTCGATGAGCCTCGTGAGCATCGCCTTGTTGTCGGCGAGAGAGTCGGTGAAGTCGGTGATGGGATCGACGAGCACGGCGGTGGGCTTGAAAACGCGGATCGTCTTGTGCATGAAGGCGAGGTGGGTCTCGAGGCCGTAAACCGCCGGGCGCGAGGACTCCAGTCTCAAGAGCCCCTGTTTGCGCCAGGGGCCGAGCGATGTCCCGATCGAGTTCATGTTGCGGGTGAGCTGCTGAGGGGATTCCTCGAAGGCGAAGTACAAACAGCGTTCCCCCCTCCGGCACGCGGCCTGGACGAAGGCGGTGGCAACACTCGTTTTGCCGGAACCCGCGGTCCCGGACACCAGCACGGTGCTGCCGCGGAAGTAGCCGCCGCCCAGCATCACGTCGAGACGCTCGATGCCGGTCGAGACGCGCTCCGCGGAGGCGCGGTGCTGGAGACCCAGGGATGTGATCGGCAGGACGGAGAAGCCCGCGGCATCGATGAGAAACGGATACTCGTTCGTTCCATGCGACGAGCCCCGATACTTCACCACCCGAAGGCGACGGGTGGAGACCTGGCCGAGGACACGATGATCGAGCAGGATCACGCAGTCGGACACGTACTCCTCGAGTCCTTGCCGGGTGAGAACTCCGGCACCCCGCTCGGCAGTGATGACTGCGGTAACGCCCCGTGCCTTGAGCCACCTGAAGAGGCGGCGCAACTCGGCGCGCAGCAGGGTTGTGTTGGATAAACCGGAGAAAAGGCTCTCGATGGTGTCGAGAACCACACGCTTGGCCCCGACGCTGTCGATGGCATGCCCGAGGCGCACGAAGAGCCCTTCGAGGTCGTACTCGCCCGTCTCCTCGATCTCCGCGCGCTCAACCCGCACGAAGTCGACCACCAGCTTCTTCTGAGCGGTGAGGTGCTTGAGATCGAAGCCGAGCGAGGCGACGTTCTGCGCAAGCTCCGCTTCCGTTTCCTCGAAAGCCATGAAGACACCGTTTTCGCCCATCTCGATACCGCGTACGAGGAATTCCACGGAGAAGAGGGTTTTCCCTGCCCCCGCGCTGCCGCAGACCAGGGTCGGGCGTCCACGAGGAAGGCCGCCGCCCGTGATCTCATCGAGACCGCGGATACCGCTTCTCGCCTTGGGCAGCGACGACTCGACCTTCGACTTCTTTTCCCGCACGATTGGATGTCCTTCGCCCCGGGTGATTCCGGGAGTCACACGTCGCCGCCGGTGATTGAGGCAAGCAAACGATGTGCCGAAGGGCCGGTCCCGGAATGCGGTCAAATCGCGGCACTTAGCGCCGCTGCCTTTCCCTTTCCCTTCCTATCTCCTTCCTCTCTTTCTACATTTGAGGAGATGGCCGCGCCTGTTGGACGCCCTACTAGGTACTTGCCGGGCGCGGAATATATTGTCCGAGGGCGGCTGTTATCAGATTTTGG
>CAZBTT010000576.1:0-3499 GCA_964494295.1 uncultured Acidobacteriota bacterium | reverse complement strand
GCATCCTTGCCGTCGAAGCCGAGAACGCCGAGGCGCTCGGACGTAACGATCCGGGGGGACGTCTCACCGAAGCGCTCACCGAGGGCGGTCTTTCCGTACTGCTGGGCCCGCTTGAAATCCCGGTGCGCCTCGAGAACGCGCTCGATATACCGGCGGTGGATTCGAAGCGTCTTCAGATCGCCGCGGAGACCCTGCCCCTGACCGTCGCGGCGCGACGGATCAAGGTGTTCGGCGGAAGGCTCTGGGTCTTCGTGGACGCCGGCCTTTCGGGTCCAGCCCCAACCGTGCTTGCCGAGGTGCGCCCTTGAAGCTCGCCCCTTCGGCCCTGCTCGCGGCCTGCGCCGTTCTTTCCGGCTGTTCGTCGGAGCCGCCGCCTGAGGCGCCCGGAAGAATGGCCGCACTGCAGCGCACCTACGACGACCTTCACAAGCGTCTCGATGCCGCGGCGGAGAAGGATCCGCTCGTCAAAGCGGCATTCGCCGATCGCGGAACCGTCGTGGTCGCCATACGGTCGAGCCTCATCGAAGAACTGGCGGGGAACATCGCGAAACGCTATCTCGACAATGTGAGGGTCGATCTGGAGGACGTCGAGGCCAAGGCCTCAGGTGAAGTCCGCCGCAAGACGTTTCTCGGGAAGGTGAAGGTGGGGGCCTGGAACGTGAGCGTCGAGCTCGGCGAGATGGTGGGCGACCTTCGCGCGGGCACGCCGCATGTCTCGCTGCGCGCGCCGAACATGGTCGATCTCGAAATCCCGGTGAATGTGCTCGAGAGCTTCGGCGAGGCCACGCTCGACTTCGGCTGGGATTCCTCGGGCCTGGCCAACGTGGTCTGCAAGGACTTCGAGTTGAACCGCGGCATCCGCGGACGCGTGCTCCCGCAGCGGCATGTGGTCACGGGAGCGATGCGGCTCGCAAACAGCGGCGCAAGCCTTACCGCCACGCCGGTCTTCCCCAATCGAAAGGTGCGACTGAGTATCGATCTCACCGACGCCTCATGGGCCAGCGTCGAGGAAGCGCTGCGTTCCCAGAACACCTCAGGGACCTGCGGCGCTTTCATGAAACCTGAGCAGATGCTCGCCTTCCTCAAGGGCCTCGCCGCAAAGGGCGTCATGATCACTCTTCCCCACAAGATCTTCCGGACCGTGCGACTGCCCGCGAGCCTGCAGCGGGAAGTGACGGTGAATCGACGCGCGCTGAGTCTCGCGATCCAGGGAGAGAGCCTCCGCATCGAGGCAGAGACGTTGTGGTCGAGCGCCTCGGTTCAGGTTCAGGTCGCGGCGGGAAAGTGACCCCGCCCCGGACGGTCAGGCCGGCGGGTCTTTTTGTCGCGTGCTCGAAACTCCGGAGAGGATGCCGAGACCGACCATGACGATAGCCCCTACGCCGATCCATTGACCCGGGATCTTGAGCAGGGTAGCGCCGTAGATGAGGCCGCCGATCAGAATGAGGTAACCGACGATGTAGATACTGAAGGACATGGTTTCCTTTGGGGCGGAGTTAGGGGTGGTCCGAAACGCTGCTGCCGTTGCTGGCGGAAAGATCCTGGTCGCGGGGGGGCAATGGGAGGGCGCTGGAACCGCCGCTCACCACGAGGTCGAGACGTCGACTCAACTCGGTCATCGTCGCGGGATCGAGGCGCGCCCCGGCGGAGCGTCGGTGATTCGCGGCGGCCACCAGGGACAACACCAGCCCGGTCAGGAGCCCCAAGGAGACGGGCCGTGTCACTCGGGCGCCTCAGGCCTGGGCTCGGATCGTGTGGGTTCGGGCGGTAGACGTTCCTCCCAGCCCCTCGCAGGCCTGCGGACGAACTCCGTCGTCCTGTCGTGCGGGCGCGCGTCGGCCGGCATCGGAATGAGTTCCCAGACCACCTCTTGATCCATGGCGGGGCTAACCACGAGAGCGGGCGGAACGGAGGCGGCCCACCAGCTGAAACACCGCCGCGCCGCGCCGGAGCCACGAGCCCAGGCGACCCGGTTGAAGTGCGACCGGGGCGAGCGCGCTGCCCACGATCCAGGCGGGATGGCTCGCGACGAAGCGCAGCGCGGCCAGGCCGCGGTCCACCATGGACAAAGGCCGGCTCCAGACCTCGACGTTGCGGCCGAGAGTCTCCCGCTGGGCGGCGACTTTCGCCAGCAGCAGGGCGCGCCGCTCGGCCACCCGGATCAGTCCCCTGTTCATGTCCGGGTAGGCGCCAGCAATTGACGGTCCTTGCGGAGTTCGGCGAGGCTCGCGGCAAAGAGCCTGGGCTTCGCCTTGACCTTCTTGAGCGCTATCACGATCGCCGAGGCGCCGGCGGTGAGAAACGTGGCGGCGAGGGCGCCCAGGGCCAGAAAGCGATGGGTATCCCAGACCGCGAAGACCAGGAGCGAGGCGACGAGAACGACGCCTACTCCAAGACAGAAGAATGCCCCGAGGGCGAAAAGCGTCAGCGAAACGAAGTGTTCGCGTTCCTCCTCGAGGTCCGTGGAGAGCAGGTCCAGCCGGGTGTGAACGATCGCGACCATCGTGGCCGCAGTCGCGGTCAGAGAGTCGACGAGACCGGGCCTCTCTTCGATGGGAATTCGTTCCATGGCGGGGGAACGCCTAGCGGCGCGCGACGAGCACGCCGATCAGAAGGCCCATGCCCGCAGCCACGCCAATCGCTTCCCAGGGCTTCTCGTGCACATAGGCGTCGGTCGCGTTGGCGGCTTCCCGCGTACGGTACGTGATCGCCTGCTGGGCGTCACCGGCCCGCGCTTTCAGGGCGCGGAGGGACTCCTCGGCACGGGCGCGGATTCCGGCGAGGCCTTCGCCGCCGAGATCGGCGGTGGCCTTCACCAGCGCTTCCGCGTCGGCAAGGGCGTTCTTGAAATGGGTGTTGAGCTGTTCGTCAGTGACTGCGTAGGACATGGGGGTTCTCCTTGATTCTTGGGGAAATGAGAGGGGCGGCAAGCGGCCGTCCAGGGTTGCTCGATCAGAGTCTGCGGCCCTGGATGACGCGCAGCAGGATCACGACGACCGCGATGACCAGCAGGACGTGGATCACGCCGCCCATCGTGTTGGAGGTGACAAGACCGAGCACCCAGAGGATGAGGAGGATGACGACAATTGTTTCAAGCATGTTTTTTGGGCTCCTGTAGAAACCCGATGATCCGCCTCCTCGACTCCCGGTTTCTGTGCGACAGCGAACGCACGACCGGCAATTTCCGGAGCGGCCCCTGACCAGCCCCACGGCAAGAGGCTGTGTGTGACACCGCACGGACTCATAAAGAGAGACGTACCTAGGATCGGGCGTGGGCTTTCTCGATTCGGCGGCTCGCATCGCGAAGCGCCTGTCGCGGCGAAGTCGACCCCAACCGAGGACAGGCGTCGACCCACCCCTGCGCTCCGAACTTTTCAGCATCGAGCAGATGGAGCAGTACGGCCGGGCGCTCGCCGAGTCGCACATGCTGGCCCCCGGGCGGGGCAGCGATCTGCTACTCGCGCGGCTCGATGAGAACGAAGAGGCTCTCCGCGCGGTC
>CAZBTT010000575.1:0-3506 GCA_964494295.1 uncultured Acidobacteriota bacterium | reverse complement strand
CGAGTCCGCCTCGATCTTGATGAGGATTCCGTCGTGCCGATGGATGACCGGGCTGAGGAGCTTCTTGTGCTCATGGATGATCTGCAGGAAATGCAGGATCCCGAACTTCTCGACCTGCCTTGAAAAGCCGGAGAGGTCGGTGAACATCACCGCCCACGTTTCCCCGAACAGATCCCAGATCCTCTGGTCGAGGGCCTTGAGGTCGACGCCGGGTCGGGTGCGCTCGGCGATGAGATCCCACAGGCGTCTTTCGCTGCACTTCAGTAACTTGTCTCGCACGCGTCTTTGAATCTACTCCGGTCTGCTCACGTCTCGAAACGCGCCGGCCGACCGCGAGAGGGCGCGCCTTTCGCTGTGCTACGCTCGATGGGCGAATCCTGATGAGAATGCACGTCTTCGGTGATCCTGCGGCCCTTTTTGCCGAGCCCCCGCCCGAGGTGTCCGGAGTCGAAGGCGAAACCCAGTTCCGTGAGCTCCTGAACGACCGCGATGCCCTCATCGTGGCCGACGCCGCACTCCTGCTGAAGGGGGGCGATCGACTCGCCGCGGCCCTGTCGGTCAGTCCCGCCGCGGTGGTCGTGGTGGGAAGCCTCGACGACGTCACCCCGGCTCTCGCCGCGTTCTCGTCGATTCCCGCCGTTCTCGTCGCGCCCATTTCGAATCTGGCCCTCGAGCGCGCCTCTCGTTTCGCCCGCGAGACCGCGGGGCGCAATAAGGCGGTGTCCACGCTCGAGATCCAGATCGCGCGCCGCAACACCGAACTCTCCGAGCTCAACAAGATCGGGGCGGCCCTCTCGGCCGAGCGCGATATCAACCGGCTGCTCACCATGATCCTGAGCAAGTCGCGCGGCATCACCTCCGCCGACGCGGGAAGCCTGTACCTCGTGGTGAAGGGCGATGCGGGACAACCCGACACCCTCAAGTTCGTCCTGCCCCAGAACGACTCCGTCGAGGTGTCGTTCCAGGAATCGCGGATGCCCCTCGACGAGACGTCGATAGCCGGATACGTGGCCGTGCACGGCACGCCGGTGAAAGTGGCGGACGCCTACGAGCTTCCCGCGGGAACGCCGTATCGGATTTCCCGTTCGTTCGACACCAAGTCGGGCTACCGTACGAAGTCGATGCTGGTGGTGCCCATGCGCGACCACCAGGGCGAGATCATCGGCGTCATCCAGCTCATCAACAAGAAGACCGACAAGAAGGCGAAGCTCCAGCCGAGTTCGCTCGCGGACAAGTACGTCGTCTCCTTCGACGACCTTGACCTCGATCTTGTGATGTCCCTGGCCTCCCAGGCCGCGGTCGCTCTCGTCAATACGCGGCTCATCGAGGACATCAAGCGCCTGTTCGAATCGTTCGTCCAGGCCTCGGTGACCGCGATTGAAAGCCGCGATCCCACCACCTCGGGTCATTCCGGCCGCGTGGCCGAGCTCACGGTGGGTCTGGCCGCGAAAGTGGACGGCTCCGGGTCGGGCCTGTTCGCACCCGTGCGCTTCAGCCGCGATCAGATCCAGGAGATTCGTTACGCGAGCCTGCTCCACGACTTCGGCAAGGTCGGGGTGCGCGAGAAGGTCCTGGTCAAGGCGAAGAAGCTCTTCTTCGGCGAGATGCTCGCGCTGCGGCAGCGTTTCGGCGTGATCAAACGCACCGTCGAGGCCGATTACCTGCGCGCCAAGGTAGCGTGCCTCGAAGGCGGCGCCAGCCGCGACGAAATTCTGGCCCTCGATGTCGCCCACGCCACCCGGCAGAAGGAGATCGATGCGGCGCTCGAGGTCATCACCCGTTCCAATGAGCCCACGGTTCTCGACGGGGACACCGCGAATGCTCTTCTCGAGTTGCCCTCGATGAGTTATCTCGACGTGGACGGCGTGAATCGTCCGTACATCACCGCGAACGAACTCGAAGCCCTCTCGATCCGCCGTGGCTCGCTCTCCGAACAGGAGCGGGTGGAGATCGAGAGCCACGTCACCCACACCTTCAAGTTCCTCTCCCAGATCCCCTGGACCGGAGAGTTCGCGCGCGTGCCCGAGATCGCCTTCGCGCACCACGAAAAACTCGATGGCACCGGCTACCCGCGCCGCCTCAAGGCCGCGGACATCCCGATCCAGTCGCGGATGATGACCATCTCCGACATCTTCGACGCCCTGGTGGCGTGGGATCGCCCTTACAAGAAGGCGGTTCCCGTCCCGAAGGCGCTCGACATCCTCCACGACGAGGCGAAGCAGGGCAAACTCGATGTCGACCTGCTCCAGGTCTTCACGGAAGCGAAGGTGTACGAGCTCACCGCTCGCCGCGCCGCCGGCACGCAATAGATGACCCTCGCCATCGCACACCGCGGCAACTCCTCGGCCGCGCCCGAGAACACCCTCGCCTCCTTCGAAAGCGCTCTGGCCGTGGGCGCCACGATCGTGGAGTGCGACGTACAGATGACCGGCGATGGCCACATCGTCGTCATTCACGACCCGACCCTCGACCGCACGTCCGACCGCAAGGGCGATGTGCGCACGATGTCGCTCGCGGATGTCCGCGCGGCCGATGTGTCGTATCCGGACAAGTTCGGCTCCCGGTTCTCGCCCCAGCGCGTGCCGACCCTGGGTGAACTGCTTGCCTTCCTTAAGGGCCGTGCGCGGGTGATGGTCGAGATCAAGAAAGAGTCCTCGCAACCCGACAGCGATGTCTTCGAGCGCCGGATCGCCGCGGAGATCGTGAAGTCGGGGGTTCGGGTCAGCCCCGACCAGGACACGGAGGTGGCGGCCATCTCGTTCTCGACCCAGGTTCTGGAGCGCATGGCCGCGGTCTTGCCCGACGCGCCCCGCGGGCACCTCTTCTATCGCGACCCCGAGGACGTGATCTTCGCCGCGGCGGCGAGGGTGAACGCACTTTTCATCATGCCCGAGAAGGGACATCTCTCCGCCTCCCTGCTGGAGCGGGCGAAGAAGAACTCTCTCGGCGTCGCGAGCTGGGTGTGCGACGATCCGGTCGAGTTCGCTGAGCTCGGGAAGCTCCATCTTCTCGGAATCGGAACGAACCACCCCGAGGGCATGCCGGGAATCACCGCCCGCGTCCGGACCTGATGCACATCCACCTCGACCCCGTGGGCGGGCTCGCGGGGGACATGTTCGTGGCGGCCATGCTCGATGCCTTCCCGCCCCTCGAGGTGGTGATCCAGAACGCGGTGCGTGCCGCTGGCCTTCCCGATCGCTTCCGCTGCGACCTCGTGGCCCACGCCGACCACGCCCTCAATGGGAAGCGCTTCCTCGTCCTCGAGAACGCTCACTCCCACGATCACGGTCACGCGCACCATGACGTTCACACGCACGCCCACGACCACGCCCCCGATCCCGACCACGGTCACCGCCCTTTCGCGCAGATCCGCGCCGCTCTCTTAACCGCTCCCCTCGATCCCGGCGTTCGCGATCATGCCCTCGCGCGCTTTACCCTCCTCGCGGAGGCCGAGGCCCAGGTCCACGGCCCCACCCCCGACCCGCGGAACTTCCACGAACCGGGGG
>CAZBTT010000574.1:0-3507 GCA_964494295.1 uncultured Acidobacteriota bacterium | reverse complement strand
CCCCGGCATCGCCTGGTCCGATCAGCGCTCGTTCTGGAACGCCGGCATCCCGGCCGTCCCGGTCCGGGGGGGAACCCAGGCCGGAAATACACAACCCGGCGATCCCGAAGGTGAGGGCGATGTACCAGCCGCGCTCCTCGACCGTCCAGCCCAGCTCCTTCGAGATCTGGGGAAGGACGAACGAGAAGAAGGCCTGATCCATGTTCTCGAGCGAGACGCCGATCAGGCACACCCAGAATGCCGTGGTGGGGTAGCCGCGGATCGTCTGGCGGAGGTCGCGCCAGGTTTCGGAGATGGAGCGACTCATTCGCGGCGATCGCGTGGTCGACTTGATCAGTTGTACGAGTAGCGGACGGTCAGGCCGAAGCGGCGGGGCGGGTTCATGTAGCCGGAGGACATCCGCAATCCGCCGACCGCGAAACTGCCGATCACGTACTTCTCATCCGCCAGGTTCTCGCCCGCCGCGGTGATCCGCCACTTGCCGTCGTTCGTCTCATACGCGATCGTGGCGTCGATCAGTTTGAAGCCGTCCTCGGAACCCACGTCGGCGTTGCAGGAGGTATGCCAGAAACGGCCCTTGCCCGAGAGGGTCGCGCTGGTGAGGAGGCGGCCTCCCACTCGCGGCGCGGCCGTGGAGTAGAGGACGCCCACTTGATAGCTGTAAGGCGGCGACATCTTCAGCTCGAGCGGCCGGTCACCGGTGGCCAGATTCCCGCAAAGCGCCGTCTGGTTGAAGGTCACCGTGTTGTAGCCGGTTGAGAGCAGCGAGAGTTGCCCGAAGACCTCGAAGCCATCGCGCGGCACGATGCGCGCCTCCAGTTCTGCTCCTTTCGTGCTCACATCCCCAAGCGTCGTGCGGTAGAAGTTGCCGTTGGGATCGGTGCCCGTGCCCTGAAGGTCCTTCCATTTGTTGTAGAACACCGCGGCATTGACCCGAGCGCGGCCCCGGGCGAAGTCGGACTTCACACCAAGTTCGAGGGTATCGATCTTCTCCGGGTCGATCGGTTGCAGGGGGAGGATCGCCGCCGCGGTGTTCGACCGGCCGTCGAAAGCGCCTGATTTGAAGCCGCGGCTGTAGCTCACGTATCCCATCGAACTCGGGCTGATGGCGTAGTCGAGGGCCAACCTGGGAGTGAGGGCCGACCACGACTGGTCCAGGCGCTTCTGAACCGGGGTCGACGTGAAGCCTGCGGGATCGGACGGGTTGCAGGCGCGCGCGCCTCCCCCCGCGGACACCACGCCCGCTGGGTTCGCGCAGGCCACGAGTTGGGCGCCAGACGGCAGGAACACCCGTGTGAAGAAGTCTTTGTCGTCGACGGTGATCCGCGCCCCGCCGGTCACCGTGAGCTTGTCGTTCGCCGTGTAGGTGGCGCTTCCGTAGGCGGCGTAGCTCCGCGTATTGGAATCCACCAGCCAGAAGTTGTTTCGGCCGAGGGCGTTGAAGATGACGTTTTCCGTCTTCTGATCGTTGTGCTCTCTGAAGTAGTAGACGCCGCCCACATATCGCATCCGGTCGCGGGCGCCCGTTATCTGAAACTCCTGGGAGAGCTGATCCTGGTTCTGGAGCTGATACAGGTGGAACGCCGGGGCGGCGGTGCCAAGCGATTGGATGCCAGCGAAGTTCCCGACCCGGCCGTCCGCATCGAGAAGGAGTTCATTGAACATCTGGCGATAGGAGGTCGTCGACTTCAGCGTGATGGCGTCGCTGAGCGCGTAGGTGACGGTCGCCGAGTACCCGTCCTGGTCGATATCGTTGATCGGGTCGAGGAGGTCGGACTGTAGGGTTCGAATGTCCCGGTCCCCGTCGAGCTGTTGGAAGATATCCGTCCTCCCGACTCCGAAGCCGCTGGCCAGAAGGGGGTAGGGCGCCACGGTCGAGAGGAAGGGCGGCTGCATGATGAAGCCCACCGGGAAGCCGGGAGTGGAGCGCTCACGGGTGAGGTCGGCGTTCATCACCACGTTGAAGCGCGAGCTCGGGAGGTACCGGAAGGCGAGACGTCCCCCCAGCACATCCTGATCGTTGACGTCTTCGTTGTTTACCGTGTTCGTGTCGTAACCCTTGTGCTTCTTGACCAGCCCGGATACCAGCAGGCCAGCCTTTTCACCGAGAGGAGCGTTGAGCGAGCCGCGGAAGTCGGTGCGACTGAACGAACCGAGCGCGCCCTCCGCGTTGCCGCGCCATTCATTCCCCGGCTGCCGGGTAACGAGCCGGATGGCCCCGGCACTGGTGTTCCGCCCGTAGAGCGTGCCCTGAGGCCCTCGCAGGACCTCGAGCCGCTCGAGTTCGTACAGGTCGAACTGGGAGCCGGTCTGCCGCGGGATATAGACATCGTCGATGTAGATGCCCACCGGAGTGTCCGAGGTGAAGAACGACTCGTCTTCGCCCACGCCCCGGATCGCCGCGCGGGAGCCCGAGGAGGTTCCGGTGTTCTTCTCCATCCACAAGTTCGGGGTGGCGAAGGAAGCCTGCTGCACGTTGGTGATCTGCTTGATCTCGAGCTGACGGCTATCGAAAGCGCTCACCGCGACCGGGATCTTCTGAAGGTTCTCTTCCACACGTTGCGCGGTGACGGTCACCGCATCCAGGGCCGCTACGTACGACTCAAAGGGCGGCTGAGCCGCAGGATTGAAGATGATCCGCATCTGACCGCTCTCCGGGACCTCGATCTCGCCGGTCGTGGTCTTTCCGCCGACCGTCACGGAGATCTTGTGTCGGCCGGAAATTCGGGGCAAAAACGCGATGTCCCCGGTGGTGGTGGTCTGAGTGAGGGTCGAGCCGTCAGCGGCCGTCAGCACAACCGTCGCCTGCCCGGTCGCGATGATCGACACGAACACGGAGCCCACGGCACCGGCCATGGGGGCCAGCGCCAGCAGGCCGAGGATCGACGCCGTTCGGACTATGCGAGAGGGGATCATGATCTGCTCCAAAGCGAGGTTGAGGCGTTCCCCGGAGAATAGTACAGGCTCGTAAATGTCGCTGCGGGCCCACTCGCCGTATCGTACCGGTATGGGACACAAGCGAGTTCTGAGCGTGGCCGCGATCATCCTCACCGCCGTCGTCGCGACGGCCGAAGACGACTTGCTTCGCGTCGCCAACTGGCTGGTCGGATCGTTCGACAACCGCGCGCAGTACGAGTCGAGCCGAGCCGCCGGTTCCGCAGACCGGGACGGGGTGGTCCGGCTGGTGGCGAGGCCCATTCAGGATCCGGTGGTCTTTGAAGACGCGGTCTACATCTACATCGAGCAGCGATTCGTGAACGAGCCGGCGCCGTACCGCCAGAGGGTTTTCAAGCTCAAGAAGAGTGGTCGGAGGATCAGGCTCGAGGTGTTGAGGATCGACCCCCAGCTGCTGACCCCGCTTTCGTCCGAGCCACAGATGTTGAGTCAGCTGGCGCCCGTGGACCTGACCAAGGAGGTCGGGTGCGACATCAATCTCGAGCTCCGGGGCGACGGCTACGAAGGCGTCACGGATCCGCGGGCGTGCAAGTCGGACTGGCAGGGTTCGGC
>CAZBTT010000573.1:0-3511 GCA_964494295.1 uncultured Acidobacteriota bacterium | reverse complement strand
GGTGGTGGGGGAGCGCGGTGTCGCGGGCGTGGCGCGACTTTGGCGTTGGTTTGGGGCGCGTGGGGCAGTGAAAAGCGGCTCACCCCCGGCATCGGCAGGTGGGGAGGGTTCAGTTCGTAGCGGTTTTTCCGCGGCATGGCGCACACGTCGAGCGGATTGAGGGTTCCGCTCACGTGCGTGTAACCCGCCTGGCCCAGCAGCTGCTGGAGCAGGGCGACATTCGATTCCTGATCATCGACGATCAGGATGCTGGCGGCTTTGATATTTATCGCGTCCCCCGTCATGGTGTCTCCTTGTCGGAATGGGGCGTTTGGGAGGTGGCGAACCGAAAAGCCACATCGAGAGTGTTCATGAATTCGTTCACCTTTATCGGCTTCGTGAGGTAGCGGAAGAAGCCCGCATCGAGGCCGCGCTGGATGTCGCGGGGCACGGCGTTGGCCGAGAGCGCCACCACCGGGATCGAGGCGGTCAACGGATCCTGGCTCAGGATCTGCAGCGCCTGCAGACCGCTGATTCCCGGCAGGTTGATGTCCATCAGAATCACATCCGGATGCTCAGCGCGCGCGATCTCGATCCCGCTTTGCCCGTCCCGGGCGCTCACAAGACTGACATCGGCCCGGCGCGCCACGAGGTCCTCGACCAACATCAGGTTCGCGGGGTTGTCTTCCACGTAGAGGAGGGTGAAGACATGCGAGCCGGGCAGGGTGGCCGGCCGCGCCGGCGATGTCTCACCCCCCACAAACAACGCCCTTGGCGCGCTGGCGAGCTGGAGGTCGATCCAGAAGACACTGCCTTTGCCGGGCTGGCTCGAGGCTCCGATGGTCCCACCCATGAGTTCGACCAGCCTCTTGCAGACCACGAGGCCGATCCCGGTCCCCTCCTCGGCGCTGTTCTCCTGGCCGAGCCGGTTGAAAGGCTGGAAGAGCTGCATCACCTTGTCGGGCGTGAGTCCCTCGCCGCCGTCCCGCACGCAGATGCGGATGCGTCCGGAGGCGCTCGCGGTGTGATCCACCACCACCTCGCCGCCGGTGCGGTTGTACTTGATGGCGTTTGACAGGAGGTTGATGAGAACCTGCTTGAGGCGGGTCCGGTCGGCCTGGACGTGGAGCGCGGTGTCGAAGTCGGCGAACGCCGGTGCAATGCCCCTCTTCTGAGCCTGGGGTTCGATCATGGTCTGGCACTCCTTCACGACCTCCTTGAGGGAGATCGGCTCGAGAGAGAGGGAGAGCTTCCCGGATTCGATGAGGGCGAGGTCGAGTATCTCGTTGATCAGCTCGAGCAGGTACCAGCCCGCCTTCAGAATCTGATCGATGCTGCGCTTCTGGGCGAGGGTGGGGAGCGGCGCGCCCGACTCGATCAGCTGGGCGAAACCCAGGATCGCGGAGAGGGGGGTGCGCAGTTCGTGGCTCATGCTCGAAAGGAAGTCCGACTTCGCGAGGTTCGCTTTCTCGGCTGCGGCCCTCGCCGCTTCGAGTTCGACATTCTTCTCCTGAAGGGCCTGATTCAGAAGCTCACGTTCCTCCTCCACTAATTGGCGCAGGGTGTTGTCGGTGACGATCAGGAGATAGCCGATGATGTGCTGCGACGCGTCCTTGAGCGCGGTGCCCGAGAGTACGGTGGGAAGGCGGCTGCCATTCTTCCGGATGGAGGTCATCTCGTAGATGTCCTCGATCCCTCGCGAAGCCTTGAAAACGAGAGCCTCGAAGCCGGGGGCGATGGCGGTTCCGAGTTCGAGGCTCAGGGCCTCTGATCGCGCCACGACTTCGAGGGGATCGGCGAGGTCGGCGGGCGTGACCTTGTCCACGACTTCCGCCGCGGAATATCCGAGCATGCGCTCCGCGCCGACGTTGAAGATCTGGATCACGCCCTTGGCGTCGGTGGCGATGCTCGAGAACGTCGCGCTATTGAGAATCGCGGTCTGAAGCGCGCCTGCCTTGAGCAGTGACTCTTCCGCGGCCCCTCGGGAATTCACGTCTTCGCCGTACATCTTGAGCCTCCTGGCTCCTGTCGCGCTCTCCGGGACATCAATCGTAGGAAATCACAAGGTTGGCGTAGGCGCCGGTAGGGGCGCCGGCCTCGAGCCATAGTTGCTCGAAAGCAAGAGCACTTTGCGGGACCTTACCTGAGTGCTTGACCATCACGATGTTTCCGGCCAGAAGGTTCGGGGCCGAGAGACGCGCGAGTTGATCGTAAGAACAATTCCTTGGCTGGACGCAGAAGAGGAGCGGGCGACCCTCGGGCAACATGGGTTGCGCGGCGGTGCGGGCGTAGAACTCGATGATCTCGGCGCCGAGCGTCACCTCGCGCCTCGCTTCGTCGAGGAGTTCGCCGACCTCGCTCGTCACTGAACGGGCGAATTCCTCGGCCCGCTCTCGCAGGATCGCGGCCGCGCGCGACGCCACCGCCGCCCTTTGCGGCAGCGTGGTCTCGCGCCAGCTGGAGCGGTCGGGCAGATCATGGGCATGCGGCATCGCCATAGACTGACTCCCCGGGCCGCGCGGAATCTGTTCGCCAGCGCACACACCCGAGGGGCCAAGAGTCCCCGGGGAACGAAGAGCATTGTGTGGCAGCGAACAGACGCTTTCAATCGGTGGGCCCACACTGATCTCCGGGATGTATACAAGCGCGCTTTCCCGGCCATCTTCCTTGGCATCCGTTCCGTGCGCTGTCGAGGAGGGTGGGATGCAAGCCGCGATGCCTGCCCTGATCGTCAACCATCTGATCGAGGTTCTCTCCCCCACCGCGAAGGCGAGGATGATGAGCCGGCTCGAGCAGGTGGATCTTGCTTTTGAAGACGTGCTGTGCGAGGCCGATCAGCCTTTTCGCCACGTCTACTTCCCACTCTCCGGTTTCGTGTCTCTCGTGGCCACGGTAGGCGTTCATCCGCCCCTCGAAATGGGCCTCATCGGCAACGAGGGAATGTTGGGCGCAACCCTCATCCTCGGCGTGCCGGTGGCGCCGTTGCGCGGAGTGGTCCAGGGACCCGGCACCGCGCTGCGCATGAGCGCTCCGGACCTCCGGGTCGAACTGAAGGCCAGTCCTTCCCTCGTACGCACGCTGCAGCGCTATCTCTACGTCCTTTCCGCACAACTGGCGCAGACCGCGGGCTGCACGCGGTTCCATGAGATCGAAGCGCGCCTCGCGCGCTGGCTGCTCATGACCCACGACCGGGCGCACGGCGACCACTTCCATCTGACCCACCAGTTCCTCGCCAACATGCTCGGCGTTCAGAGAAGTGCCGTCACCATCGCGGCGGGCGGGCTGCAGGGCAGCGGCCTCATCCACTACACCCGCGGCGAGATCCGGATTCTGGATCGCGCGGGACTCGAGGCCCGGGCCTGCGAGTGTTACGCGGCGGTGGTGAGGGACTACAAGCAGATCTTCGCATCGGTCTGAACTGAGGCGCCGGGGGCTCAAGCCGCGGCGAGCCTGGCGAGGTAACGCGACTCGAAGAGCGCGCCCGGAATGCCCTCGCTGAAGAGGAACCCCTGCATCTCCTCGCAACCGAGCA
>CAZBTT010000572.1:0-3517 GCA_964494295.1 uncultured Acidobacteriota bacterium | reverse complement strand
GACCCCGTCATCTGGATCGACGGAGGGAGCGCATGACGCCTGCGGACATGGGGCGCGCGTTCTCCTACCTGTTTGCATACCGCACCTGCTCAACCCACCCCGAGGGTCGAAGAAGGCGCGACGGCGAGGCGCAGGTTGCCGGGATATTGACCAGTGAAATCTCGGGCTACCAGGATTTCGAGGCATTCCTGAATGCGCAGGGCTTCACCATGCGCGCCTACGAACAGGGAGCGATCGGAGTAGCTGCACGCGGCCAGGTCTTCGTCATGGCCAGACGATGCACGGACGAGCAGGCGCCGTATATCGACTCGGGCTGGGTGTTCGAACGCATGAGGGACCGCCGGGGCACGGAACCGCTCGAGCACGTAGTGGTCTGGGCGGCCCAGCTTTGGGCCACGATGCAGTGGTTCTTCTACACGCGGCTTGACCGTGGCATCGATGCCGTCGGACGTTTCAAGGAGGCGTTCGTGAACCTCTCGCAATTGACGCGCGAGCTTCAGGATCAGATCGAAACCATGCGCACGCGCGGCGCGCCTGCCGACGAGCGCGGACGGGCGGTCTGGGAGATTCTCACCGAGAGCACCGGATCCTCGATCGAAACGAAGGTCCGCAAGTTTCTAGCCGCGATGGAGGAGGCGGCGCTCCTCGATCGAATTGAAGGCGAAGGCGAGGTGCAGTACCGGCAGACGCTCAACGCGGCCGTGGAGATGTCGCTCAACTTCGAACGCCAGGCGTTCTATCTCATGCCAGCCGACGAAGCAGACGGGCCGCCAGCCGAAGATGCAGTAGTCGGCATGATCGAAGGCGTGCATGATTCCAATGGAGCGCGGTTGTCCGGCGATATCATTGCGAGCTTTCCGGACGAAGAGATCGATGATGAGCCCGGTGACGAGCCGTACGAACGGCGGCTGAACGGGAGCTCCGATGTCAGTCATTAACCGGATCGAGATTTCCAACTGGCTCGACCTCACCAGGACCCGGGAGTGGAACCCGGATTATCGCCATGTCGTGTTGGACTTCCGGGGGCAGTCTACCGCCGTCCAGGCGCACAACGGCACTGGAAAGACGCGGATGACCCGGGCGATTCTTGCCCTGCTTGGGCGTGACCGGGAATTCACCGGTGATGCACGGGCGAAGATGGCGCCCCGTTCGGCTCCGTGCGGGTCACACATCCGGATGGAGGTCGTGCATCCCGTAGATTCCGGCCAGGCTGGCCTGACGCTTTTCGGAGGCGAAGTGGCCGGAGGCGAACGCTACTGTCTCGGCATTTACGGCTACAGCGGCGAAGGCCAGCGGGTCACCTTTTACAAGTACGACGGCAGGCTGGAGGATTGTCCGGTGGCTGTGCGGAACGGTCATCGGGTGACACTGATTTCCGACGATGCGTTCCGCCGCAGCCTCAAGGGCGCGAAAGGGGCTCTCATCGATCCCTCCGAGGAGGAGTGGCTTATCGAGATCGGCAAGCACTTCGACCGTGGAAACATCCGGCAGATCATCGAATACCAGAAGAAAGGTGCCGGCGACGGAACTTCCAACTTCCTGAAGGTGAAGACCAAGCACGGCGAACGGTACGATGAGGCGTTCTTCTACAGCGTCTTGGCTCCCGAGCTTCTGGTAGGCACGATGGGCAACGAGGCTCTCGAAGGGGAAAGGCGCTTCGAGGACACGATACTGATTTCCGCCCGAAAGATCGGAACGGCTCTCGCGGAGTCCCGGCGGAGACAGAGCGAGCTTGTGGAGACCAAGCGTGCTCTCGACGCGATCGAGCGGGTGAACGTGGCCGCCCGAGATGTTACCTCTGCGCGCCAAACGTATGAGGTCAGATGCCGGACCTTGGCCGGCGAAACCGCCTTCCTCCGGACCGTCGTGATCGAACGGCCCGTTCCCGGGATCCCGATGTGCTCTCTGCCCGGTGACGAGAAGACCAGGGAGATCGCGGCCCACCTGCGGATTCAGGACGACATCTGGCGCCTTCCGGACTGGGCTGTCGGCGTCATGACGGGCGAAGAGCCGGCGCGTGTGAACGAACGGGCGGGACGAACCGTCGGGCGTGGAGTGTCGCTCGTGAGGTCGCAGGCGATCGAGATTCCCGTGCGGATATCCACGGCTCCGAGCCAAGCCATGCTTTACACCGCCGATGCCGCCAACGCTTTGATCGGAAAGGCGTCGGGTTTCGCGCCAGGATGGTCACAGGACTCGGCCAAGCGGGCACTGCACGCAGCCTTCGAATGGGCTGAAACCGAAGCAGACACAAACTTTCCCAGAAAACGCGTCTTTGTATTCGCCCGCCAGAGAGCCGAAGCCGATGCGAAGTACGGAGAAGTCGAGCGGCTGCGGAAGGAGGTCGAGACTGAGCTCGACCGCCTGCATTCGCACCAGCGCAGCATGGATGCGGCGCGGCACGCGTACGATGAGATGGCGCGGAGCGGGCTGTTCTCGGATGCCGAGCTCGCAGCACCGTCGAAGACCGGAGCGATGGCAGAGGAGCATCTGCAGCTTGCGGAGACGAGGCTGGAAGAGCACCAGCGGCGCGTCGCCGCGGAAACCGCGTTGTACGCGCGGTGGAACGCGTTCTTGTCCGAAAACGGTCGCGACGCAAACCCCGGATCGCTGGCCGACGAGATCGAGGCCGCCAAGCGCACCGCCACCGACGGACTCGACCAGGCGCGCCGCAACCAGAAGGATGCCGAACGGAGGCGCAAGGGGCTCTCCGAGAACCTGCAAGCTGAGACGCGGCGTTTGCAGCGATCTGGGGACGACCTGAACCGGATCACCGCTGAACGCCGCCTGGCTCAGAAATTCGCCGAACTGTTTCCCGGCGAAGCGGTTGCCGGGCTTCTTGAGCGGGTCAAGCGAGAGTTGCGGGAAACAAGCGATCAGAAGGCGAGATTGGAATCGCGGATAGGCGCGGCCGCAGGACCGCTCCGCCAACTTGCGGCGTTTCGAGCGGTATTCCCCGGTCAGAATGCGGTCGAGGTGTCGACCAGGCGCGCAAGGCGCCGGGACGAGATGGTCGGGATCTGCGCCCAACTTGATAAGGACTACGGGGACGTGCAGCGCCGGCGCTCCGAACTCGAACGGGCTCAGATCGCGGCCGGGCAGGTCGAGGACCGCATCCTGCGTACAGCCGGGAAGGGCGCATTGCCGCTGCACGCTGCAGTTTCGGATTTGGACCTGCCTCCGGATCGCCGGCGGCTCGCCCTTACGCATTTCTCCGGCCTTTTGTTCACGCCGGTCCTTGAGACGGTCGAGGAAGCGGACCTCGTCGCGAACGTCCTTTTCTCGGAGGGCATCCCCGCGCCGGTGCTCGTCCGCTCAGAACTGGAAGCGTTCTGCCGTAACGGCGATATCAAGGAATCGGAAGGCAGCGCGTACAGCTACATCCTCGGGGCGCGCACGCGGCCGGTCGACTGCCTCCTTGATCCTGGCCTCGTCGAACGCGAAAAACGCGAGCTTGAGGAACGCGCCTCCAAGCTCAAGGCGGAGCTCGCGGCGGCGCTGCAGGAGAAAGCCTCTC
>CAZBTT010000571.1:0-3522 GCA_964494295.1 uncultured Acidobacteriota bacterium | reverse complement strand
GCGCAGGGACGCCTGCCCCAGGAGAGTTGGTTCGCGCTCGGGCGCCTTCTCGCCGGAACCGCGGGCGATCCGGTACTCCTGTCCTGGAGCGGCTCGATGTTCGAGTACCTGATGCCCCTGCTCGTCATGCCCGCGTACGAGGGAACCCTGCTCGATCAGACCTGCCAAGCCGCGGTGTCGCGCCAGATCGAGTACGGGAGGCAGCGAGGCGTGCCATGGGGCATCTCGGAATCGGGATACAACACCGTCGATGCCCAGCTCAACTATCAATACCGCGCTTTCGGGGTGCCCGGCCTCGGCCTCAAACGTGGTCTCGCCGACGACCTCGTCATCGCCCCCTACGCGACCGCACTCGCCTTGATGGTGCGGCCGGACGAGGCGTGCGCGAATCTGCAGCGACTCGCCGAAGAGGGCGTGCTCGGCCGGTTCGGTTTCTTCGAGGCGGTGGACTACACGTCTTCCCGCCAGCAACGGGGCAAGTCCCGCGCCTTGGTCCTCGCCTGCATGGCCCATCATCAGGGCATGAGCCTGCTCGCCCTCACCAGCGTGCTGCTCAATCACACGATGCAGCGGCGCTTCGAGTCGGATCCGGAGTTTCAGTCGGCGCTCCTTCTCCTCCAGGAGAGGATCCCCCGGTCGACCGGCTCGTTCTCCCTCACCGCACAACTGGGCGGAGCCCGACCGCGCTCCGCGGCCGCAGAGTCTCCGATCCGCGTCTTCACTACGCCGGACACCGGAGCGCCGGAGGTTCAGCTCCTCTCCAACGGGCGGTATCACGTGATGGTCACGAACGCGGGCGGCGGGTACAGCCGCTTCATGGACCTCGCGGTCACCCGCTGGAGAGAGGATCCCACGCGCGATTCGTGGGGCTCTTTCTGCTGCATCCGGGACCTCGCGAGCCTCTCATTCTGGTCGACCTCCCATCAGCCCACATTCCGGCGACCGCTCTCGAGCGAAGCCATCTTCTCGGAGGGTCGGGCGGAATTCCGCCGCCACGACCAGGTGGAAGACGGCGACTTCGAGACCCACACCGATATCGTGGTTTCCCCCGAAGACGACATCGAGCTGCGCCGCGTCCGCATCACCAACCGCACCCGGCAACGGAGGGAGATCGATGTCACGAGCTACGCCGAGGTGGTCATCGCCTCCGCGGCAAGCGACGCCATGCATCCGGCCTTCAGCAACCTCTTCGTCCAGACCGAGATTGTTCCGGAGCGACACGCCATCCTGTGTACCCGGCGTCCGCGCTCCATCGAGGAGCGATCTCCCTGGATGCTCCACCTCATGTCGGTGCATGACGCGCTTCCTTCCGCGGTGTCCTACGAGACCGACCGGCTCCGCTTCGTCGGCCGCCATCGCTCGCCCGACTCACCCGTCGCCATGGAGGAGACGGGGGCGCTTGGGGGCGGGGCGGGCTCCGTCCTCGATCCGATCGTGGCCATCCGTTCGCTGGTGAGCGTGAAGCCCGGCCGGACCGTCACCATCGACATCGTGACCGGCGTGGCCTTCTCGCGCGAAGCCTCGCTCGCGCTGATCGAAAGGTATCAGGACCGCCGCCTTTCCGATCGCGTGTTCGAACTGAGCTGGACCCACTCGCAGGTTGTTCTGCGGCAGCTCACCGCCACCGAAGCCGACGCGCAGATCCATGCGCGGCTTGCGAGTCGGGTGATCTACGCGAATCCGGCCTTCCGCGCGGATTCCCGCATCCTGATGAGGAATCGCCGCGGGCAATCGGGTCTTTGGGGCTACGCGATCTCCGGCGACCTTCCCATCGTTTTGCTCCGCATCAAGGACGCCGCTTCCATGGACCTCGTCCGTCAGCTCGTACAGGCGCACGCGTACTGGCGGCTCAAAGGCCTCGCCGTAGATCTGGTGATCTGGAACGAAGACCATGGCGGCTATCTCCAGCAGCTTCAGGAACAGATCGTGGGACTTATCGCCTCGGGGATCGAAGCCAGCGTGATCGATCGCCCCGGCGGTATCTTCGTGCGGCCGGCCGCGCAGATCTCGAGCGAGGACAAGGTCCTGCTGCAGTCGGTGGCGCGCGTGGTCATCGCGGACACCGAAGGGGCGCTGCTCGAGCAGCTTGATCGGGGCGAGCGAAAAGAACCGCGGCCGCCGCCGTTCGTGCCGACCTTGAACTACCGCGCGAGCTCGACGCCTCAACCGACGCTTCCCCCTCGCCCGCTCATCCTTGAAAACGGCATGGGCGGTTTCAAGCCGGATGGGACCGAGTACGTCATCACGCTCGCTCCGAATCGGACCACTCCCCTGCCATGGGTGAATGTGATCGCGAATCCGCAGTTTGGAACCGTCGTCACGGAAGGCGGAGCCGCCTATACGTGGAGCGAGAATGCCCACGAATACCGGCTGACGCCGTGGTCGAACGATCCCGTGACGGATGCGAGCGGAGAGGCCATCTACATCCGCGACGAGGAAACCGGGCACGTGTGGTCGCCCACACCCTCGCCCGTCCGGGCCCCTTCCACTTATGTCATCCGACACGGCTTCGGCTACACCGTATTCGAGACCCGCCACGCGGGTATCGCTTCAGAGCTGTGGGTGTTCGTCGCCATCGATGCCCCGGTGAAGTTCTCGGTGCTGAAACTGCGCAGTCTCTCCACCCGTCCTCGCCGACTCTCCGCGACCGGATACGTGGAGTGGGTGCTCGGCGACCTGCGCGAGAAGTCGGCCCTTCACGTGGTGTCCGAAGTGGACCCAAGGACCGGCGCCCTCTTCGCGCACAACGCGTATAACGCGGGCTTCGGGGATCGCGTGGCCTTCCTCGACGTGGATGACGAGACCCGCTCGTTGACCGGCGACCGCAAGGAGTTCCTTGGCCGCAACGGCACGCTGGGCAAACCCGCTGCGCTCCGACGCACCCGCCTTTCCGGCTCCGTCGGCGCAGCGCTCGACCCGTGCGGCGCCATCCAGACCACCTTCGACCTTGCGCCCGGGCAAGAGCATGAGGTTGTCTTCCGAATGGGGGTGAGCCGGGGCGCCGCCGCCGCCTCGGAACTGGTGCAGCGCTTCCGGGGCGGTGGGGCCGCGCGCATCGCCCTCGCGTCCGTGGGCGAACACTGGAAACGCACGCTGGGATCGGTGCAGGTCGAAACCCCGGATCCCGCCCTCAACGTTCTGGCGAACGGCTGGCTCGTCTATCAGACGCTCTCCTGCCGGGTGTGGGCGCGAAGCGGCTTCTATCAATCGGGGGCGCCTTCGGCTTCCGCGATCAGTTGCAGGACACCATGGCCCTCGTGCACACGCGGCCCGAGCTGCTTCGCGAACAGATTCTTCTCTCTGCCGCCCGCCAGTTCAAGGAGGGCGATGTTCAGCACTGGTGGCACCCGCCCTCAGGCCGCGGCGTCCGGACGCGGTGTTCCGACGACTACCTCTGGCTGCCCCTCGCAGTGTCCCGCTATTTGACCGCCACCGGCGACCGCACCGTCCTGGACGAACCCGTGAGGTTCCTCGAAGGCCGTCCGGTCAGCCCCGGAGACGATTCGTACTACGACCTCCCGG